>CAIZNN010000266.1 GCA_903934285.1 Akkermansiaceae bacterium
AGGGTGGCTGAAGGATGCCACCAGTCGCCCCTCATGGCAAGCCGGAGGTCACACCTTTCATGACGATCATCCACCCCAGCGGCTCTTGACGACCTTTGCCCCTGATTACGGACCACCGACCACTCCCGTCAACCCAACCCCTTGACCCGCTCCGCTACAGCACCCCAATCCACCTCCGGCGTCAGGTGGCACCAACTCAGGCGGATTGGAGGCACAGAAGATCGAAACCGCCGCCCGCAAGCGAGACCTCAAGTAGTTTCCGCAGCACTTCAGACCCCTTCCAATCGCAGCTCATCAATTCTTCCAATGCTCACTTCACCTTGATTTCGGGTTCTGCCGCGGAATCAAAACTCACTGAATTCAAGAAGATCTGAAATCTGGAAGCCCAATTCCGCCCTGTCGCCCTTGACAAGCCAATGACCGACGCCAATCTCATCGCCTGATGAGTCCACTCCAGACACCGGTTCCGCATCCCGCCATTATCGCGGCCCGCGAGGCATTGGCAAAGAGGCCGCCCGCGCCATTGGGCACAATTCTCGATCAAATCAAGGAGGCTCAGGAATGGAGGAGCAGGCATTCCTCCGCTCATGAGCTCACGAGAGGGGAGCCTTGGTTTCGCAAGCCATCTGGGATTCTTGAATTCTGATTATTTCCCTGTCGCATCATGCATGCTTCATTTTGGCTCGGCAAACTCGCCAATCTTAACGCCGCCCGCACGGAGCCCCGCGGCATCGCTCCGCATAAGCCGCTGGTGCTCCTAACAGTCATTGACCTGATCGAATCCGGCGACATCCCGGACGGCTGGGTCCACTATGACGTCCGCCTCGTCTCCCGGTTCCGCGATTACTGGGAACTTGTCCAACAGCGTCAGCGCAATGCGCCGGACATCCCGATGCCGTTCCATGCCCTCGGCGGCGACAAGGACAAAATCTGGGACCGCTTCACTGCTGATGGCCAGCCGTCTTTGGCCAAGGCCACCACCCGCCTTTGCGGTCTCGATCCGCAACTCTTCGCCTGTCTGCAAGATGCCGGATTCCGCCGCAACGCCCGTGAGACTCTTGTTACGATTTACTTCCTGCCACGCGAGCAAGTCATGCTTTGCGCCCGACTCGGGCTGCCAACGCCCACCACCGCCGCAATCACCGCCCTCCGCGAGGATGCCGCCGACTTCAAGGCCAGCCAAAAAAAAGGCCGCGACAGCCGCTTCAAGAGCGACGTGCTCGGTGGCTACTATTTCACTTGTGCCCTAACCGGCTACCGCCTCGATACCGAAACCTCTTCCCTTGTCCAGGCCGCCCACATCCACCAGCACGCCCTCAGCGGCAACGACGATCCGCTCAACGGCCTCGCCCTAACACCAGACGCCCACTGGATGTTCGACGCCGGGCTGTGGACGGCCATCCCGAAAGGTGACCACCTCCTGATCCGCGTCGCCCACGGTCGCTTCACGGATAGCTCACCCCAAGGCCGAAACCTCGCCGACTTGGACCAGAAACCGCTGCATTTCCATGAACATGCCCGGATCAGGCCGGCAGCGGAACACCTCGCCTGGCACCACAGGACACATAAGATCGCATGACCGCCGCCCCATCCACCTCGCCGCCTTGCGCGAGCGCAACCCCTCTGAAAATACCAACCCACGTCGCCGCTGAACTCAAGCCACCGCCAATTCCGACATCCGACGACTGATCACGCCAATGTCCAGCGCAAAGCATCATTCCTCTTGCGCCTTGTGTTTTGCAGTCTTGGGTCTCTCTTCCCCATCGACCTCGACCAAATCGAAACCTCGGAAACCCAGGCCGCCCAGAACATGAAACTCTGAACAGGTTCATGATGGCGAGGCGGCGGATGGCTTTGCGTTTGGCTGGCATGGAGAAGGAAGACAAATAGCCTCATTCCAAGGAGAGAGACTATTAATCGGAAGGGTGAATCAAAGAAGCAAAAAGCGATGTGGGAAGACTACCTGAGTGTTAAGTAATTCGCCGATTGTGGTTCAGTCAATTGAGAAAACCCACTCGCCAACTACCACCATCTCGGGTGCTTCGTGGGGAGTGACGATGATGGGGTCGTAATCACGATTCCGAGGGAAAAGTCCGATCTGTTCGTGACTCCAGTCATCCTCGGTGACTCCCTTGACAGATTGATACTTCTTGATCGTGAAGCGCCCGCCATTTTCCAAGTCGCTGCGGGATTTGAACTGAATGAGGACGATGCGGCCCTCGCGGGAGCCGTGCGGACAGGGGCGGAAGAGGTTCCAGGAGCCGTCCTTGATCTTCGGCTCCATCGAGTGACCTCGGACGCGGGCGATGAACATACCGGGTTTGATGGAGGTTCCGGCTGCTTCGGCCCAGCCGATTTCCTCGGAGGTGGTTTCCGGCCCCCACGGGCCAGCGGCGGCTTCGAGGCTGTAAATGGGGACGAGACGGGTGAATTTGTCCTTGGCGGCGGGTACCTCGACGAAGCCAGGGAGGTCGCGGATTTCGCGATCCTCGCTCTCCCCGGTGTCGGGGATCGCTTCCACGACTCGCAAGTGGGAGGCAACGGCGACTGGTTCGACAGCCCAGCCGATTTCGGATTTGGTGAAGGCGACCTGATAGTTGCTGCCGGGAACGCCAGCGTTTTCGCCGAACCAGCCGCGGAGGAGCGGGAGTATCTGGTTGTCCTCGCTGCCGAGCGGAGAGGCGACGTTGCACGCGATTTTGACGAACTTGAACACCCACTGGCTGCCATCGGGCAGGGTGGCGGTCGTAGGACCAATGGGACGTCCGGGCAGTTCCTCGACGGTGGGAAGCCGCAGGATGGGCTTGCCGCCGGAATGGCTGACCTTGGCGACGAAGCAGCCTGCGGTGAATTCGGCGGCTCTCTCGATGCGGGTTTTCGCATAGTGGGCAAGACGGTAGTCCACCAGCTCGGCGGTCATCGATTCGAAGTCGGGCCGGAGGTTTTCCGGGCATTGGAAAGCGGCGAGGAAACGGTCGCCCTCGCGCTTGAACCAATGCCGCCCAGCCTGCTCGTCCATCCAGCGGGACAGCGGCCATTCCAGCCACCATGCGGCCCATGCTTTGATCGGTGCCTTGGCGGGATCGGGAAACTGCTGGGTGGGCGGCAGGTCGTGGCGAAGCGTTGGGTGGGCAAGGAGGAACTCACGGCAGGCGGCGGCGAGTTTTTCGATTCCCATTCCGTCCCACAGCGCATCGCGATCCAGCAGCACGCGCAGAACGACCATTTTGTAGGATTTGTTGAGGTTGGTGCCCTCCAGCATGGCGAGCCATGACTTGAAGGACTCGAAGACCAGCCGCTCGTCGGCGGTTAGATCGTCCTGTTCGGAAACGAAGCCGAACCATGAGCCGAACTGCGCTGCCAGAGTCCGAGGCAGGTAGCCGTGGTGGAACAGCTCGCTGGGTGAAGGCCGGCGGCCGAGTTCATCGCGCATGCTGCGGTAGGCTTCGACGACGGCCGAACCTGTGTTGGGCACAAGGCGCAGCATCAGTTCCTTGGCCTCGACTTCGAGATCCAGCAGGCAGCCATCTGGCAAATCCGGGGCCGCGCCGTTGAGAAATTTTTTCAGATCCGTCCAAGTCGCTGACCGGTTGCCGAGCGATAGCAGGTGGGTGAGGCGGCTGGCGAAGACCCGGTGATTGCCGACGAAGTCGATGACTTTCAGCCGCAGCTTGTTATCGGCGGCGCGAAGTCCCCGGCCGAGTTGTTGGAGGAAGATAACCTTGGATTCGGTCGGCCGTAGCATGACCACCCGGTCCACGTCCGGCACGTCGAGGCCTTCGTTGAAGAGATCAACCACGCACAGGGCCTGGAGTTTGCCATCGATGAAATCGGACAGGCTGTCGCTGCGCGGATCGCCGCCGGTGCCAGAGAACACCGCGGCGGCGCGGACCTTGCGGCGTCGGAGCCAGTCGCGGGTGTAAAGCGCATGGCGGCGGGAACAGCAAAAGACGAGCGTGCGTGCGTCGGGATCGGTCTGCCATGCGATCCACAGGCGTTCCATCCGCTCACTGTTCTCGAGCTTTTCCTCAAGCGCGGTGGGATCGAAGCGGCCGTTGCGCCAAGGGATCTGCTCGAAGTCCACATCGTCCTTGAGCCCTAGGTAATGGAAGGGAACCAGTGACCCTTCCGCGATGCCATCGCCGACTGTGGCCTGCCATGCTAGCACGTCATCGAAGAGCGATGCGACATCCACGCCGTCGGTGCGCTCCGGAGTTGCAGTTAGACCAAGAGTGAAGGTGGCTTGAAGACGAGCGAGAACGCGCCGGTAGCTAGGTGCCTGGGCGTGGTGGACTTCGTCGATAATGACATAGTCGAAGTGCTGGCTAGCAAGGGCGGCGAGGCCCTCGGGGCGCGTGAGTTTCTGCACTGAGGCGATGACGAGATCGCCGCTCATGTCGCTGTTCGCGCCGAGGTACCAACTGACGCGGGTTTCATCCCATTCCGACTGCAGGGCCGTGCGGACGGTGGCCTCCGCCTGGACCAGGATTTCGGCGCGGTGGGCGATGACCAGAACGCGAGGTTGCCGGTTGAGTACCTTTCCGACGGCCAGTACATCAAACGCAGCCAGCCAGGTTTTTCCGAGGCCGGTGGCGACGGCAACGAGGGCGCGCCGGTAGGCATCCGCCCGGATTTGATCCAGGGATTCCAAAGCGCCGATCTGCCAAGGGCGCGGCAGATAAAGAATTGTGGGGAGATCAACCGATTCCGGCGGTATGAACTTCCGATGCGCTTCCTTGGCATGCTCTGCATAACGAGAGACAAGCGCGTCATCGAGCGGAGTGGCTTGCTGCCAAAGATCGGCAAACGCATTGGCGATAGCCAGATCAATGGGCTCCGAGCCGGTGGTCTGGCCTATCAGGTTCCATTCGATTCCGGTTTCAAGCGCGGCTTTGGATAGATTACTGCTTCCGACAACGAGCAACCCGCCGGAGGAATCGACAATGCGCCATGCTTTCGGATGGAATGAAGCAGGCTTGGATGGGAGTTTTGAGATCTCCGCCAAACGGACCTCAAGGGAGCTGTCCGCCAGAATTTCATCAGCCAGCGACATCCAACCCACCAGTCGCCGAAGGGCTTCTGCCGAGGTGATATAAAGGTAATCGCCGACGAGAATCCGGATCTTTGCTCCGGTCCGAAGCGCGGAGAAAATCGATAGCTGGATGAGATCCAGGCCGGACGGTTGGATGAACGACGCGAGAAGATCAATTTCGACGGCAGAGGAAACCCGCTGGTCGATGCTCTTCCACAGTGGAGTGTGCGGATGGCCTGCTGCAAGTGTTAAGGGCTGATGGTTGCCGGATTTCGCTGGCTTGCTGACCATGTAGTTTCCCTTGTCTGGGATGCAATGACGCACGCCGCCGCGTGGATCCGCCATGTCGCCATGATACCGGGGAATCACATGGATGTGGACGTGTGGGACGGTTTGGCCGGCGGCTCCACCGGAGTTGAAACCGACGTTGTAGCCGTCGGGGCTGGGCGATAGCTGTATGTCGAGTAGTCGCTTCGACTCCTTCACCAACGCCATCAGTGCAGCTTGTTCCGCATCCGAAGCATCGAACCAAGTATCAACGATGCGACGGGTGGTGACCAGCACATGCCCAGGAGAAACTGGAAAGCTGTCAAAGATCGCAAAAGCGAGATCGTTCGAGCAGAGCCAAGCGCTCGGCGGAAGCAATAAAAAGGGAGAGTCAAACTTACTCATTCCGGGGCATTCATTTAGGCCCGTTACCGAATACCAGTCTAGAAATCGCGGAGAACCGTGGGTTTGGGGGCTTTGCGGGGCTTTGTCTTGGCTGGCATGAGGCTGGGCGGGTTTGGGGTCGGGAACGGCCTTGGCTGCGAATCGAGCGGTTGCCCTGACATTGTCCGAGCGGGTTCCGGGCGTCACTTAGCACATGGGTGGCTGCGAGATCGGCAGAAGAAGAGCGGGAAAATTGATAGAATGGAAGCAAAAAATCGCGGAACACACCTAACACCCAAGCAGAGTTTCCCAACTTGGCTTGGACGAGGTCGGAGGTCGGAGGTCGGAGGTCGGAGGTCGGAGGTCGGAGGTCGGAGGTCGGAGGTCGGGTGCAGAGAGGGATGAGACCTGAGACCTGAGACCTGAGACCTGAGACCTGAGACCTGAGACCTGAGACCTGAGACCTGAGACCTGAGACCTGAGACCTGAGACCTGAGAC
>CAIZNN010000267.1 GCA_903934285.1 Akkermansiaceae bacterium
CGCATCAGCGTGCCGCTGGAGTTCGAGCCTAACGGATCGATGTTCGTCGTGTTCCGCAAGAACTGCGCCGCCGCCGTGGCCGGCAGCCCGCAACCGGCCACAACAAATTTCCCGAAACTGACGCCAGCCCGGGAACTAACCGGCCCGTGGGTTGTCCAGTTCGACCCGCAGTGGTTCTATCCGGTCGCCGGCCTCAGCGGCGACGCGGCGCGCGGCTCTATCACGTTCGACAAGCTGGACGACTGGCTGGCGCGGCCGGAGGAGGCGGTGCGCTCGTTCAGCGGCACGGCGGTCTATCGGAAAACTTTCGACCTCGCCGGTCAAGCCACAATGCAAAACCCGCAATCCACAATTTTCCTCGATCTGGGCACGGTCAGGGAGACCGCGCGTGTGCGCCTCAACGGCGTGGATCTCGGCGTCGTCTGGTGCCACCCGTGGCGGGTGGACATCACCAAGGCGGTCAAGCCCGGCGCCAACGCGCTGGAGATCGAGGTGGTGAACTTGTGGCCTAACCGGTTGAGCGGCGACGCCAAGCTGCCCGCCGAACAACGCCGCACGCGCACCAACTCCGCGCCCGGCGCGCCCCAGTCGTCCGGTCTGCTCGGGCCGGTGCGGCTGCTCACGGCCGATTAGACTCAGACATCCTGCCCAACACGGTTTGCTTAGCACCCTTGGTGGTTTGAGTCGAGGCTCCGGGCAAGATGCCCGGGCCACCTGTGGCGCGGGCATCCTGCCCGCCGCCTCTTCCTGTCTCGTCCCTGCTCGTCTTAAGTAAACCGTATTGGGCATCCGGCCCGCCGCAACCCCGGGGCTCTGGAGCAACTGTGGCTTAGCAGGGGCTGGCACCATTGCGGCGCAGCGTGGCCAGGTCTTCGTCGGAGATGCAACATGGGTCGGCAGCGACCCAATGGTCGGGGGCGATTTGGGCGAGAGAGAGGTCGGCACCGATGGACTCGGCGTAGCGCGGGTGGCCCATGCGGTGGCCGAAGGCACTGCCCGGCGGCGGGTCGATGGGCGAGGGGACGTCGCCTTCTAGCAAGATTTTTTCGCGTTTGAGTTTGGGATCCGGGGAGGGGATGGCGGAGAGCAAAGCCTTGGTGTAGGCGTGGCGGGGGTCGCGGTAGATGGTTTCGGCGGCGGCGAGTTCGACGAGTTTGCCCAGATACATCACCGCGACGCGGTCGCTGACGTGTTTGACGACGGCGAGGTCATGCGCGATGAACAGATAGGCCAAGCCGAAGTCGCGCTGCAACTCGACGAGCAGATTGAGGATCTGGGATTGCACGGAAACATCCAGCGCGGAGACCGGCTCGTCGCAAACAATGAGCTTCGGCTTGAGGGCCAAGGCGCGGGCAATCCCGATGCGCTGGCGCTGGCCACCGGAAAATTCGAACGAGTAGCGCTCGCCGGCGGTGGCCGGCAGGCCGACCCTGTCTAACAACCCGTTGACCTCCAGGCGGCGGCTGCTGCGGTCGCCGAGGCCGTGGATGATAAACGGTTCCTCGAGGATCGCCCGCACGCTCATGCGCGGGTCGAGCGATTCGGCCGGATCCTGGAAAATCATCTGGAAATTGCGCCGCAGCGGCCGCAACGCGCGCTGGCTCAGGGTGCTGATGTCGGTGGCGTCGAAGCGGATGCTGCCGGAGGTGGGTTTGAGCAAGCGGACAATCGCCTTGCCGAGAGTGGACTTGCCGCAGCCGGATTCGCCGACCAGGCCGAGGGTTTCGCCGGGTTGGATGTGGAGGGCGACGCCATCGACGGCGCGCAGCGCCGCGGAGTGGCGCGGGAGGATGCCGCCGCGCACCGGGAAATGGACGCGGAGATGGTCAACGGCAAGCAGGGGGGTGGCAGTCACGGCGGGTTCGTTAGGGCTGATAGCATTGGGGGCAGGTTTCCACCCAGTGGCCGGGGGTGACTTGCTCCAACTGCGGACGGTCGTTGGGGACGCTGGCACTGCGGCCCATGCGCTGGCAAAAGCGGCAGCCGTGGACATGATTGGCGAGCGAGGCGACCATGCCGGGAATGGTCTTGAGGACCGACTTGGACGGGGTGTCGAGGGTGGGGATGGATTGCAACAAGCCGCGGGTGTAAGCATGCAGCGGGTGTTCGAACAAGGCGTCGGCGCGCGCGCGTTCCACCACCCGGCCGGCATACATCACCACCACTTCGTCGCAGGTTTCCGCGATCACGCCGAGATCATGGGTGATGAGGATGATGGACATGCCGAGCTCATCCTGCAGCCGTCTCATCAGATCGAGGATTTGCGCCTGGACGGTGACGTCCAGCGCGGTGGTCGGCTCATCGGCAATGACCAGTGCCGGCTTGCAGGCCAGCGCCAGCGCGATGACGATGCGCTGGCGCATGCCGCCGGAGAGTTGGTGCGGGTAGTCCATCATCCGCCGCGCCGGATCCGGGATGCGGACCAGTTGCAACATTTCGGTGGCGGCATCCCAGGCGTCCCGTTTTGTTAGTTTCTGGTGGATCCGGAACACCTCGGCCACCTGCCGGCCGATCCGGTGCACCGGATTGAGCGCGGTCATCGGCTCCTGGAAAATGACCCCGATGTCGCCGCCGCGCGTCGCCTGCATCTGCGCATCGCTGGCGCGCAGCAAATCGATGCCGTTGAAGCGGACCTGCCCGCCAAGGATGCGCCCGGCCGGTTGGGGCAGCAGGCGGATGATGGACATGGCGGTGACGCTCTTGCCGCAACCGGACTCGCCGACGATGCCCACCGTCTTGCCGCGCGGCACGTCAAAGGAAACCTGATCGACGGCGCGCAGCATGCCGCGGTCGGTTTCAAACGAGGTGATGAGTTTGTCCACCTCTAGCAGGATGTCAGGGGCGGCGGTCATGGTGCTGGGGGCTCTGCGGCGGGCTGCGGGTCGCGGTAGGCATCGGCGATTCTGGTGACTTCGCCGAACGATTTGCGGCTGGCGCGGGCGGCGAGGGTTGCCTGTTTGATTGACTCATCGATCCACAGCACGAACACCTCATGCGGGTCGAGCACCACCGGCGGGCTGAAGCGGGTGGTGTCACAATCCGGCCAGCGCACCCAGCGCCACGAGCCGAGGCGGATGAAATCCTCGGTGAAGCCCGGCACGAAAATCCCCTCGTCGTGGATGATGTGTTGGAGTTGCCAGGCGGCGGCGCGCACTTCCGCCACCGTGCGCCCGGTGCGCACGATGTCACACAGTCGGTCGGTGTCCGGCCGGCCCCAGACAAACAAATTGTTGGTCTGGGGCTTGGGGTTGCCCTTGGCATCGAGGGCGTTGACCGAGTGGAGGAATTGATAGAAATCCGGCACCGGGGGCGTGATCGCCCAGCTGCCGAAGGTCATGTCATATTGTTTGAGCATGTCTTTCTTATAGGCCACGGTGGATTCCATGCCGTCGAGGCGCAAGTCCAGGCCGCAGGCCTTGGCGTCCTCGCGCAGGATGGCAAACATGCGGTCGTACAGCGGCATGGAGGGATAGGAAACCGCGGTGGACAGCCGGGCGCCGTCCGGTTTGGTTAGAATGCCGTCCGGTCCCTCGGTGGTGTAGCCGGCGGCGCGGAAGGCGGCGCGGGCCGAGTCGATCGAGTAGGGGCGGGCCTTGAGCGAGGGGTCGCTGTAGATGGCATAGCCCTCGTTGAAGGCGTTGAGGCGCTGGCAATCGCCGCGGAACATCACGTTGATCACCTTCTGCCAGTTGAGCGCGTGGTGGATGCCGAGGCGCACGTTGAGGTCGTCGAGCGGCGGCTTGCGCACATTGAGGTACAAACCGCGGGGCGGCTTCGGGTAGCGGTTGTAAAAGCACGTCCGCTCGATCCAGCCGTTGTACACCGGGCCGATTTCGGATTTTTCATACCACAACTCCGGCCGGTTCATGTAGAAGGTGTCGAGTTCGCCGGCGCGGAACAACTCGAAGGCCTTGGAGTCATCGCGCACGACGGTGTGCACCAGTTTGTCGGGATTGAAACGATAGCGGTAGTATTTCAAATCCCTGGCCCACCAATTCTTGACGCGGGTCTCGGTGATGGAGAGGCCCTTGAGGATATCCTTGGGCAATACCTCATAGGCGCCGGTGGTCGGCGGAAAGCGCCATTGGTAGCGCTCGTTATAATCCGGGCCGTAGTCGGCGTAAAAGTGAGGCGGGGAGGGGATCATGCCGCCAGCGATCATAGGCGCATTGATTTTGGTCTCCGGCAGCGTGACCGAAAGGGTGTGGGCGTCATACACGGCGATTTGCGCGATTTCCTCGCGGTAGTATTGCTTGCCGTAGGGATTGAACACATGGTCCGACACTCGCAGATAGACCGAGACCAGGAAATCCCGCGCGCTGATCGCCACCCCATCCGAATAGGTGGCTTGCGGGTTGAGGCGGAAGTAGGTGGTGCGGCCATCGGCGGAGAGCGCCCATTCCCTGGCCAGCCCGGGAATGAGGGCCATGGTCAGCGGGTGGATGTTGACCAATGGGATATCGATGTAGTCATAGATCTCGCCGCGGAATTCATTGTTGGAGTTGTCGCCAAACGGACTGATGGTCGAGGGGAAGGTGCGGATATAGCGGCGCAGGGTGCCGCCTTTGGTGGCGCGCGGGTCGCCGATGTCCGGTTGCTCCATGCCATTTTGCCACACCAGGTCGGTGGGGATGCCGGCGGCCTCCGCCTGTTTGAGATAGTCGCCCAGGCCGAGCCGGAAGGCCCACTTGTCGAGGTCGCGGCGCAGCACCGCGGCCTGCGCTTCCAGCGCGGACTTGGTGTCGCCTGTGGCGGTGGCGAGTTGGGTTTGGAGGGTCGCCGCCTCTTGGTTGGCGGCGGCCTGTTGTTTGAGCAACCAGTCGTGGATGTAGCGGTTGTAGACCGGGATGAAGGCATCCAGCTCCAGCGTGCGGCCGCTGGCCGGCGCGTCGCGGCGGCATGCCGCGAGGCCGAGCATGAGCAGGGCGGCGAGGCCGGCGCCAAGGATGGTTAGGGGTCGGCGCATCAGCGGTAGTAGGTGAATTTTTTCGGGTCGATGGCCTCGCGCACCGCCTCACCGACAAAGGTGATGAGCACCAGCATGCCGACGAGCACCAGGAAGGTGGAGGTGACCAGCCACGGTGCCGAGAGGTTGGCCAGCCCGTCATTGAGCAGGCGGCCCCAGGTGGCGTACTCGGGCGGCAGGCCGAAGCCGAGATAATCCAGCGAGGTGAGCGCGAAGATGAGGCCGGAGAGGGTGAAGGGGACGAGCGTGACGAGGATGGCCACGGTGTTAGGCAGGAGGTGCAGAAAGAGGATGCGCGGGGTGCCCGCGCCCAGCACCCGCGCCGCGGCAATGTAGTCGCGCTCGCGGTCGCGGTAGGCGGCGGTGCGCATCAGGAAGGTCATGCCCATCCAGCCGAACAGGATCAGGATGGTGAGGATGACCGGCAACCCCTTGTAGCGCTCCGGCACCATGCTCGAGAAAATAATCACCACAAACAAAAATGGCATGTTGGAGAAAATCTCGATGAGGCGCTGCACGACGAGGTCGAACCAGCCGCCGAAAAACCCCATCATCATGCCGATGGAAATGCCGATGAGATAGATGATGGGCAGATAGATCAAGGCGGCCTTCAAGTTCACCTGCAGGCCGCCATAGAGATAGGCGAGCACGTCGTAGCCTTGGGTGGTGGTGCCCAGCCAGTGGCCTTCGTCGGGCATCGGCGGGGCGGGGTGGTATTTGACCGCGCGCAGGGCGCTGGTTGGCAGGGCGAGGAACTGCTCTTTGCTGCCGCCGCCGCTGTAGCGGTCGGCCACCAGTTCGCTGTACTTGTAGTCGCCGCTGTACACCGGATTGCCGGCGGTGTCGTAGCCATCGGCCGGACCGGACAGCACGCCGTTGCGCATGGCATAGCGCAGGTGAATGTTAGCTTGGGCGACGTCATGGTATTTGGCGGCCATGCCGGAATACGGTTTGGAGGCGGCGGCTTCAAAATAGCGCCCGTCGCGTTGGGTCAGCGCGCGCGAGAGGGCCGGCAGGGTGTCGCCGGTCGGGTCATACGGAATGGCTGGCAGGTACACCCGGCCGCTGCCGGTCTGTGCGAGGTGGCGTTTCAGGGCGCGGTAGTCGGCCGGCGCTTGGGCCAGCTCGCCGGTGATGCCGAAGTCGGCGTTTTTGAACTCGCCGGGCAGAAACGCCGGGAAGCGCCACTGGCCGGCGTAGTACACGGCGAGCGCGCGCTTGCCCACCACGACTTGATCGAGGCCGGCGAGGCCGGCGAGGCACATCAGGATGAGCAGCGAGAGGTAGCCGCGTTTGATCGCGCGGAACCGGTTGAACCGCTGCACACTCACCGGATTGCGCGGCCCGCCCCGCCATGCCCGTGCCACCAGCAGCAACCCGGCAACCAGCAGGATGGCGGTGCTCAGCCAGCCGAACCAGGGCGCCACAATTTTGTTAGGCAAATCGCAATGCAGCCATGGCACGTCGCGGCTGGTGGTGAACAACCAGCGCACGGTGGGGAAGGCGATGCCGCGCAGTTCGCCGGTGGCCGCGAGCGCGCCGAGGGTGGTGAGGAAAATGCCGAGGGTGCGCATGGTCAGTCAAATTTGATGCGTGGGTCCACCATGGCGACGATGAGGTCGGATGCCACATGCCCCAACAGCATGAGGAATGCCTCGATGACGAGGGTGCCCATGATGACGGGCACATCGCGTGCGATCATCGCCTGGTATTGCAACAAGCCGAAGCCCTGGATATCGAACACGGTTTCCACCAGCAGCGAGCCGCCGATGAAAATCTCCAACAAGCTGCCCAGGCTGGTGGCCACCGGGATCATCGAGTTGCGGAAGGCATGGCCGAACACCGCCCGCTTGAAGCTCACCCCCTTGGCCACGGCCGTGCGCACATAGTCGGCGGCCAGGTTGTCCATCAGGTTGTTTTTGGTCATCATGGTTAGCATCGCGAACGAGCCGATCGCGTAACAAGTCAGCGGCAGCACGGTGTGATGGGCCAGATCCTTGAGTTTGCCCCACTGGTCGAATTGGTCGAAATCCGGGCTGGTCAGCCCGAACAGCGGGAACCAATGCAGCCGCGCGCCGAGGTGCACCAGCAGGATCGCCCCCAAGGCGAAGCCCGGAATGGAATAGCCGAGGAAAATGAGCACCGAGCTGGAGGTGTCGATGAAGGTGCGGTGTTTGAGGGCCTTGAGCACCCCCAGCGGCAAACACACCGCATAGGTCAGCAGCGCGGTGAGCAAACCGAAATAAATTGCGATGGGCATGCGCGCCAGAATCATTTGACCGACCGGCTCGTTGTAGGAGGTCGAGCGGCCCAGGTCGCCTTGCAGCAGGCCGGCGAAGCGGGTTTGATAGACCAGCGCCCGCGGCGCGTAGGACGGCGCGGCGTCGCTGCCGGCGTTGCGCCGCAGGTACCTCGCCTGGCGGGCCGGAGCGGATTCATAGCGGATGTTCCACCCCTCGCTGGCGATCGGCTGGCCGGAGGTGGCGAACACGGCGGCGGCCACGGCATCGCCTTGGCGGGTGACCTGGACCAGCCGGCCATCGCCGCGCAGCACGATGGTGGCGGAGTTGTCCGGATCGCTGCCGCCACCGATGGATTCGTCGCCTTGGCCGCCGAATTCGCCCTTGGAGATATGGCTTTCCCTGGGGAGGATGCCCAGCCACTGCGCGTAACTAGTTAGGACCGGTTTGTCGAGGCCGAACTGTTCCTCGACCTCCTCGAGTTGCTCCTCGCTCATGCCGCCCTGGGTCTGTGGCGAGGCGGCGTGTTTGGCACCTTGGTCGGTGCCGCGCGCCGCCTGTTGCAACATCCGCTCGCCCGGCCCGCCGGGCACGAAGCGGGTGATGGTGAAGACGAGCAGGGTGATGCCAAGCAAGGTTGGCGGAATGAGCAGCAGGCGGCGGAGGAAATAGCTTTTCACGCGGTTGTTAGGAACGCGTTGCGGCAAACACCAGGCCGGAGCGCGACGGCGTGTAGAGGTTCATGATGCCCTCGGCGGTGACCGGATAGGCGCAGGCCGGCTCGATGCGGCCGTGGCCGCCGAAGCCGGGCGCATCCGAATCGAGCACCACCTGGTGGGGGGCGCGCCCTGGCACCGGCAGCGGGTAACCAAACACCGAGTTGCTCACCGAGAAGTTCAGCACAAAGATCAGATTGGCCCGCTCGGCGCACAGCAGGTGGCGCTCGCGGTCGATGGCTAACAAGCGGGCCGGTGGCGCGGCGAGGAGTTGATAGTCGCGGGCCAGGGTCATGAGGGCGCGGTCAAAGGCGGCGAGCCACGGGTATTTGAGGCCGGGATGATCGACGAGCGACCATTGGCGGCGGCAATAGTGATAGGACCAATCATTGCCTAGGCGGGGGAAATCCAGCCACTCCGGGTGGCCGAATTCGTTGCCCATGAAATTGAGCCAGCCCTCGCCGCCGAGCGCCAGGGTGGTGAGGCGGATGAGCTTGTGCAGGGCGATGCCGCGCTCGATGACGGGATGCGCATCGTCCTTGCCCATGTGCTCGTACATGTCCTTGTCCATCAGCCAGAAGGCGAGCGTCTTGTCGCCGACCAGCGCCTGATCGTGGCTTTCGGCATAGGCGATGGTGGCTTCGCCGTGGCGGCGGTTGGCCAGCACGCTCCAGAGTTCCTCGAGGTTCCAGTCCTCGTCGCGGTTGTGCTTGAGCAGTTTGATCCAATGGTCGGGGATGCCCATGGCGAGGCGGTGGCTGAAGCCAAGGCCGCCTTCGGCGTGCGGGCGGCACAGCCCCGGCATGCCCGACATGTCTTCGGCAATGATCAAGGCACCGGGTTTGAACGCGGCCACCAGACGGGTCGCGAGTTGCAGATAGAGAATGGCATCCTCCTCGGCGTCCGCGCCGAAATAGTCGTCATAACTGCCGAACGCGCCGGTCCCGTGCGAATGATACAGCATCGAGGTGACCCCATCGAAGCGGAACCCGTCGAAGCGGAACTCCTCCAGCCAGTAGCGCACGTTGGACAACAGGAACTGGCGCACTTCCGGCCGGCCATAGTCGAAACATTTCGAGTCCCAGGCGGGATGCTCGCCACGCGCGCCGGCATGGAAATACTGGTTGCCCGAGCCATCGAAATCATTGAGCCCCTCGGCGAGGTTTTTCACGGCGTGGGAGTGGACCAGATCTAGCAAAACCGCCAGGCCCAGGCCGTGGGCGGTATCGACGAGGTACTTCAAATCCTCCGGGGTGCCGAAGCGCGAGCACGGCGCGAAGAACGACGAGACATGGTAGCCGAACGAGCCATAATACGGATGTTCCGGCACGGCCATGAGTTGCACCGTGTTGTAGCCGGCGCGCACGATGCGCGGCAGGATCTGCTCGGCGAATTCGCGGTAGTCATGCACCCGCGGTTGCTCGCCGGCCATGCCGACATGGGCTTCGTAGATCAGCGGGCTGGTGACGCGGGCCGGATCAAACGTGTGGCGCCAGCGGTAGGGCTGCGGCGGATGCCAGACTTGGCCGGCGAAATCGTGGCTGTTGGGGTCTTGCACGGCGCGCCGGATGCAGGCCGGGATGCGGTCGCGGCGCGACCCGTCGGCACCCACCACGTGGAGTTTCACCAGTTGGCCGTGGCTGAGGGCGGCGGCCGGCAATTGGAGTTGCCAAACCCCGTGGTCCGTCGCGGTGAGCGGGTGGCTATCGCGCTGCCACTGGTTGAAATCCCCGATGAGCGACACCGCGCGGGCCGCCGGCGCCCACTCGCGGATGCTCCAGTGCCCGGCCATGGCATTGCAGTGGATGCCCATGACCTTGTGCCCGCTGGCGTAGGCCACCAGCGCGTTGGGTTCCGGCCCGAGCGCGGCAAGCGCCTGGTCGAAGCGCTCGATGCGCTGCCGGATGGCGCCCTCATAGGGTGCCAGCCAGGGGTCATTGCGCACAAGCATGGGTTGGTCCAACGTCACGACCCACGATGGCGGCACCGCAGGCCCCGGAAAAGCAAAATCCACGTCTAAATCCCGCAGCCCCGCAGCGCCGGCCAGCCCGGCCAGCGCCGATAAATCGTGAAATTGGCAAATTTGGGTTGGACAAATCCGGTGGCTGGCGCTACCCACGGCGCACGCCTGAGCGGCATGGCCGCCCCGGCACAACTCGGCAGAGTAGCTCAGTGGTAGAGCAGAGGACTCATAAGCCTTTGGTCGGCGGTTCAAATCCGCCCTCTGCTACCAGTTCGGGTGCAACGGGTTGTGACTGTTATTGGCCTAACCAAATTTGGAGGTTGTGCCCGTATGTCGCCTCTATCAGACGGCCAGAGGCCCTTGCAAAGGCACTGGACCCGGCGTTGGTCGACCGGATTTTTGCTGTAAACTGCGCCCCTCTGGCATACGAATCCTGAACGCCTATGAGTGCTCAACCGACAAACCACGGCCCAGATCCCGGCGACTCTCCACTGTTGTCTGCCGACCAAATGGGGGAGAAGCTGAATATCTCCGGGCGCTGTGTGTTGAACTGGCTTTACGCTAGCATCATCCCGGCGGCCATCAGGCAGGGCAAGGTGATCCGCTTCAGGGAGGCGGATGTCATGATTGCTTTGGACCAAGCCCGCAGGCAGCAGGACACGCCGTTGGCTCAGGAACCGGTGGTTCGTCTCGCGTTGTGGTTGGTGGCTCCAGACGTGGCCGAGGCACCGTCGTGGATGCTGACACGGGAACCCACAGAACAGGAAGAGCGGGACGCTGCCCAGCTTGCACTTATCTGCGTCGCCACGCGATGGTGGAAGTCGAGGTGCGCGGCGCTTGGCGGGTGTATTCGCTGCCGGCTGATCCCGGCCCGCAACTGGCGGCCAACCTCGCCTGCCTGCTCGTCGGCGTGGCGCTGGGCAAACTGCTGCCGGATTTTGTCGCCAGCCTGAGCCAGCTGGAATTCGGCCGGGGCTCGCAAGTCAACATTCCCATCGCCGTGCTCATCTGGCTGATGATCTTCCCGATGATGCTCAAGATCGATTTTGGTTCGTTAGGCAGCATCGCGAAGAGACCCAAGGGGCTCTTCATCACCCTGTTCGTGAACTGGCTGGTCAAACCTTTCAGCATGGCATTCCTCGCCTGGGTCTTCCTGCAACATGTGTTTGCCGGCTGGGTCGAGCCGGACATGGCGGTGACAAAGCTCGTCATTGATGGCCAAACGGTGGAGTGGGTGGCGCTGCCGCTCATCTTCCGCCACTTTCGCGCAAAAGGACTCGGGCAGGACGAGGCCGCCGCGCACGAACTGTTTGAGACGGTGAAGATTTACAATGCCGTGCCGCCGGAGGCAGAAACGAGTTATCGCAACGCTGTCATGTTAGAGCATGCCGCTTCTTGTCAGAAGGAGAACCAATCATGAGCCAAACTGCCACCTACCACACAACCGTCCGTTGGACCGGCGACCACTGGGGCCATGTCGTCATGGGCAACGGTCCGGAGATGAAATTCTCAGCCCCGCCAGACGCGCACGGGCACGCCGGGGTATTGACGCCGGAAGACGCGTTTGTCGCCTCCGCCAACACCTGCATCATGATGATGTTTATTTGGGCGGCGGAGCGCTTCAAATTGAAGCTGCTGTCCTACGAGTGCCACAGCGAGGGGACCAAACTCATCGAACTGGACCGCACCGAGATTTTCACCCGGCTGCTTTTCCGGCCGGTGATCCGCATCGCGGCAGCGGGCGAAGCGCTCGCGGTGGTTGAGGGGCGAACCCGCCGCGCGCTGCAGGCGGCCCGGAAATACAGCCTGATAGCCAATTCAGTGAAGTCGGAAATCGTCATCGAGCCGGAAGTCATTATCGAAGAGTAAAACCTGCCCGATCATGAAAACACCTGCTAAAATTGTTATAGTTCTGCTCGTTGTGGGGGCGGCGGCGGCGGCCATCGTCCTCAGAGATAACAAGTCACGCAACGTCGCCAACTCCTCACCCCCGGTGGCCGCCACGACCGCGGAATCATCGGCTGCGGCAGCGTCCGAGGCGAGCGCCAAGCTTCCCAAGCTGTTGGATCTTGGCGCCACCAAGTGCATTCCCTGTAAAATGATGGCGCCGATCCTGGAAGAGCTGAAGAAGGAATACGTCGGCAAGATGAACGTCGAGTTCATCGACGTGTGGCAGAATGAGGACGCCGGCAAGAAATATGGGGTGGAGATGATTCCCACCCAGATTTTCTTTGACGCCAACGGCAAGGAGCTGTTCCGGCACACGGGGTTTTTCGGCAAGGAGGACATCCTCGCCAAGTGGAAGGAACTCGGCGTGAACCTCTGATCATGCAAGAACTCTTCACCAACCTCAGTCACGCGGTCGAAGGCGCGCCTCTCATCGCGCTGGGTGCTGCCATCGTGTGGGGCATTCTGAGCATCGTGCTCAGCCCGTGCCATCTGGCGAGCATCCCGCTCATCGTCGGCTTCATCAGCGAGCAGGGTCCGGTCCGGGTGCGGTTCGGTAGCGGGCGCATGTCCTACGGCATGGAACCGGGGCTCTACGCCATGGGCCGGCCCACCGCCGAGTCGCCGGTGCTGGTGACGGCCAATTACAAGCTGACGGTTGACGTGCTGCGGCGGGAACTGCGCGGGCGCGACCTGTGGCTGCTGGTCCTCGACACGGCCAACGTCAACGTCTGGTGCGCTGCGGGCAAGGGGCAGTTTGGCACGGCGGGGGTGGGGCAGTGCGCGTCACTTCCACGCCATGGTGGCGCGCACGGGGAAATGGTCGGACGGGTAGTTGCCGTCTTGCGCGTCGTAGAGGATATCGGCGGTCAGCGGGGTGAATGCGCCGCTGGCGAAGATATAGTCGATGCGTTCGCCAGCGTGGTTGCCGGTGAAAAAATGGCAGGTGCTGGATTGGGCGGCGGGCAGCGAGGGGTGCAGCGTTTGCCAGACATCGAGCAGCGGCGGCGCGGCTTGAGTCAGGAGGGTAATGGCGGGGTTGTCCGGCGCGGCATTCAAATCGCCGGTGAAAATCACCGCTGCCGCCGTGCCCAGCGCGGCAATGCGTTGCGTGACCAGCGCCGCGGCTTTTTCCCGCGACGGTTGGGATTCATGGTCGAAGTGGGTGTTGAACACATGGATCAAACGACCCGATGATTTATGTTTGAACCGGGCCCAAGTGCAGATGCGCGTCACGTGATTGCCCCATGTGCACGAACCCGCCACGGCAGGAGTGTCGGACAACCAAAACGTCCCGGAGTCTTCCACCGTCCAAGTGGCCGCGTGATATAAGATCGCGGCGTATTCCCCTTGTTCCTTGCCATCCTCGCGGCCCACCCCCACTTCGCCGTAGCCCGGCACCCGCGCCTTGACATCATCCAGCATCGAGCGGAACGCCTCCTGCACGCAGGCAAAATCCGCCGCCTCCCGGCGGATCAACCCGGCGGCGGCATCCCGCCGGTTCACCCATGTCCGCACCCCCGTGTCCCCGGCGGTGATGTAGCGCAAATTGAAGGTCATCACTGTCAGCGTTTCGGCGCGCGTGTCGCCGACCGCCCAGGCTACGCATGCCAATAGCGTCAAGAGTGGTTTCATCGGCGCAAGCCATAACCCAGCGCCCGGGGGATGGCAACCCCCAAGGAACGGGACTTGCCAAAGTCCCGTGTATCGTGGCCCGTTGGGCCACAAATCCCTGGGTCTATCTATCGATCATCCGGGTTGGCCGTGAGGAGGCTCCCTCAAGTTAGCGCCCATGTCCAGACGGCTGTCCTCCGTGCGGCTATGCTCAGGCCAGCAGCGCATGCAGCGCGGCTTCGTCGATGATGGGGACCTTGAGTTGTTCGGCTTTGTCGCGCTTGGAACCGCCGCCTTCGCCGCAGAGGAGATAGCTGGTTTTCGCAGAGACAGCGCCGCTGACCTTGCCACCATGGGATTCAATCAGCTCCTTCATCGCGTCGCGCTCGATGCTGAGGGTGCCGGTGATGACAAAGGTCTTGCCGGCCAGCGGCTTGTCTGTTAGGCCGGCCGCGGCGGGGATGGGCAGGTAGTTGTCGGAGGCCGGATCAATGCCGAGTTGGGCAAGGCGCAGGAGGACGTGCTGGCCGGCGGCGGATTGGAAGAAGGCGCTGATGGCTTCGGCGACGGCGGGGCCGACATCGCCGGAGACCGCATGCTTTGTTAGAAACGCGTTTTTCTTCTTGGCATCGGCGCGCGTGTCGCGGAGCAGTTCGGCGAGGATGGGGGAGTCCGCCAGTTCGGTTAGGTTGTGATGCAACCGGGCGAGTTCCTTGGCGGCGGATTCGCCGAGTTGGCGGATGCCCATGGCGTAGAGCCAGCGGTGGAGCGGTTTGGAGCGGGCGGCGTGGAGGGCGGCGAGGATGCGGGCGGCATTTTTCTCGCCGAAGCGGCGGGGTTCCGCGGCGCTGCCGGTGTTGAGGGTGGCGAGGGTGGATTGCGTTAGGGAGAACAAGTCCAGCGGGGTGGCGCAATGGCCGAGGCGCACCAGCGCCTCGGCCACGGCATCGCCGAGACCTTCGAGGTCGAGGGCTTTGCGCGAGGCGAAGTGGGTGATGCGGGTGACGGCTTGGGCCGGGCACTGGAAATTGCTGCAGCGCCAGGCGACGAAGCCGGCCTCCTGGCAGATGGGGCCGCCACAGGACGGGCACTTGCCGCCGACGTGGTCGAACAACGAGAACGTCGGGGCGCCGGGGACGGGCTGGGTGACCTTGACGATGGCCGGGATGATTTCGCCGGCCTTTTCCACCAGCACGGTGGCACCGATGTGGATGCGTTTGCGGTCGATCTCGTCCTGGTTGTGCAGCGTGGCGCGGGCGACGGTGGAGCCGGAGATGAGGACCGGGGTGAGTTCGGCCACGGGTGTTAGGACGCCGGTGCGGCCGACCTGGATGGTGATGGCGTTGAGGGTGGTTTGCTGTTGCTCGGGAAGAAACTTGTAGGCGGCGGCCCAGCGCGGGGCGCGCGAGGTGTAGCCGAGTTGCTCGCGTTCGGCGCGGTCCAACACCTTGATCACCGCCCCGTCGGTGCCGTAGTCGAAGGCGTGGCGGTCACGGTTGATGGCGGCCACCGCGTCTAACATCTCAGCGAGGCTGCGGGCGGTCAGGACCGGCTGGTTGCGCGGGATGTGGAGTTGGTCTAACAGGGCGTGGAACTCGTGTTCGGTGGCGAGCGGCGGGCCGTCGTAGGCGCCGAGGCCGTGGGCGAGGAACGCGAGCGGGCGCTGCGCGACGATTTTCGGGTCGAGTTGCTTGAGGGTGCCGGCGGCGGCGTTGCGCGGGTTGGCGAAGGTCGGCAGGCCGGCGTCGTCACGTTCGGCATTCATGGCGGCGAAGGCGGCGTTGGGCATGAAGATTTCGCCGCGCACTTCGAGGAGGGATGGGAAGGATGGGAGGAGCGAGTCGCTGTCAAGGGTGGCGGCGGAGGGCGGCGGCACGGATGCCGCCGCCACGGATGCCGCAGCCAGCGTGAGCGGGATGCTGCGGATGGTGCGCACGTTGTGGGTGACGTCGTCGCCGGTGCGGCCGTCGCCGCGGGTGGCGGCGTAGGCGAGGCTGCCGTTGCGGTAGAGCAGGGAGACGGCGACGCCATCGATTTTGGGTTCGACGGTGACGGTGATGGCGTCGCGCCCGAGGTTTTTGCGCAGGCGCTGATAGAACTCGACGAGTTCGAGTTCGGGGCGGGCGGCGCCGGTCTTGGCCAGGGTGTCGGCGCTGAGTTCAAACACGTCGTCGATGCTGAGCATCGGCACGGCGTGGTGGATTTGTTGGAAACCGTCGAGCGGGGCGCCGCCGACGCGGAGGGTGGGCGAGTTCGGGTCGTAACACTCGGGGTGTTGTTGTTCAAGCTCCTCGAGTTGGCGGAAGAGCCGGTCGTACTCGGCGTCGGAGATCTCCGGGGCGGCCTGGGTGTAGTAGAGGCGGTTGTGGCGGGCGAGCTCGGCGCGCAATTCCCGGATGCGGGCAAGCGGGGCAGGCGGCAGCGAGAACAGGTCGGGCATGGGGGAAGAAGACAGAAGACTTTAAGACAGAAGACAGAAGACAAGAGGCAGAGAAGGATCCGACCGATCCGACCGATCCGACCGATCCGACCGATCCGACCGATCCGACCGATCCGACCGATTTTCGTTGAGGAGAGCGCAGCACTTCTTCATCTGGTCTTCTGTCTTCTGTCTGGCAGCGGAGCGGTCTTCTGTCTTCTATCTTCTATCTTCACATCGACTTGATTTCGATCATGGCGCGTTTGCGGCGGGACTGGATCCAGCGGTCGTATTGGGCGGAGGTTTTTTTGCGGCGGACGCGTTCTTCGATCATGTCGCGCACTTTGCCGTCGAGGGCGGGTGCCGGGCCGAAGTCGATGCGGGTGGGCACGACGAGGGTGAAGCCATTGGCATCCTCGAGCGGGCCGAGGAGTTGGTCGGCTTTGGCATCAAAGATGATGGCGGCAAATTCGGGCGACAAATCGGGGCGGGGGACATTTTCCTGGATGCCGCCCTGCGCGGCGAAGGCATCACGCGAGTGGGTTTTGGCCAGCGCGGCGAAATCCTTGCCTTGGTTGAGTTGCTTGGTCAGGTCCTCGGCCAGGCTGAGCTGGCTGTCGGGGGTGGCGGCGGGGTTGTCTTGGTCGAGCTTGGGAAGAAAGATTTTTTTGAACGAGATGCGGTCCTTGGCGGTGTCGCGGAGGGTGGCTTTGATGGCGTCGTATTCCGCCTGGATTTCGTTAGGGAGGGGTGGTGCGGCGTCGGAGAACTGGTTGGCACGCATCGCCTGGACGATCATTTTTTCGCGGGTCATTTTGCGGTAGCCATCCATGGTGAGGCGGCTGCGCTTGAGTTCCTGGAGGAATTTCGCCTCGTCGCCATTGAACAATTCGCGGACCTGGCGTTTGACTTCCTCGTCAATGATGGCGTCCTTGATGTTAGCGCCGAGCACTTTGAACTCATCGATAATGATCTGGCGGTCGATGAGCTCCTGAATGATGCCATCGCGCGCCACCTTGAATTGACGCTCGAATTCGGCGCCGCGGCGCGGAAATTGGGCCGCCAATTGGCTGTAAATGGGCGCCAGCATGAAGGAAATCTGGTTTTTGGTGACGACGTGGCCGTTGACTTTGGCGGCGATGCCATTGACTTCCACCGGCCCGCTGGGCGGCGGCGGGCGGGTCGGGGGCGGTACCGGGGCGGGGGCTTGCTGCGCCTGGAGGGTGCCGACATGCGCGCCGATGGCGACAAGTCCGAGGGTGACGGTGGTGGGCAAGTTCATGGGCGGGGGGCTGCGGTCAAAAGTTATGGAGTAGGCTGATTGCTTCGGGGAGTTTCCCTTCTGAGGTGACAGATTGCAAGCGGGGAAAGCGGCGACCCTCCATTAAGATGTATTCGCCATTGCGGTGTAGCATCAGGCGCTGGCCTTGGATCTCGACGGTGGCGATGCCATGCGCGCTGGCGAGTGCCTTGATGCGGGCGATGTCCAGCAGCCGGGCTGCGGGGTCGGGCAGTCGCCCGAAGCGGTCGCGCCACGAAGTTTCCAGCGCGCTCACGGCCGCCTGCGTGGTGGCTTCCGCCAGTTCGCGGTAGGCCGCGATGCGCAGCGAGGTGTCGCTGAGCCAGTGCGCCGGGATGAAGGCGGGCAGCGTGGTGGCCGGCGCGTGGCGGGTGCCGGGTGGCGCAAATGCGGGTGGCGAGTGGCCGGCGGGCCGCTTGGCTGGCCGCGGCGCCGGGGCATTGGCCGGCGGGTTGCCGTGCGCGCTCCAGACCGCTTCGGAGGTGATGATGAAATCCGCCTTGAAGGTGCTGCCGGGGGTGGCGGTGGCGGGGTCTTGGCGGCATTTGAGACGCTCCACCGATTGGCGCAGCAGTTGGCAGTACAGGTCGAAACCGATTTGGGCAATGTGGCCGGATTGCCGCGTGCCCAACAAATTGCCGGCGCCGCGGATTTCCAAGTCGCGCATGGCGATTTTGAAGCCGGAGCCCAGCGCGGTGTATTGCTTGATGGCGTGGATGCGTTTGCGGGCGTCGCCGACCGTCATCATGTCGCGTGGCAGCAGCAGGATGGCATAAGCTTGCTCGCCGGCGCGGCCGACGCGGCCGCGGAGTTGATAGAGATCGGCCAGGCCGAAGCGGTCGGCGCGGTCGATGAGGATGGTGTTGGCGTTGGGGATATCGATGCCGGTTTCGATGATGGTGGTGGCCAGCAACACATCGGCATCGCCCTTGACGAAGGTGTGCATGACGAGTTCGAGGTGGTCCTTGTCCATTTGGCCGTGGCCGACGAGGATGCGCGCTTCGGGGACGAGTTGGGCGATGCGGGCGCGCACGTGCTCGATGGATTTGACGCGGTTATGCAGGAAAAACACCTGGCCGCCACGCTTGATCTCGCGGCGGATGGCATCGCGGATGACCCGTTCATCGTAGGCGCACACGGTGGTGGCCACCGGCATCCGGTTCGGCGGCGGCGTCTCGATGGTGGACATGTCCCGCGCCCCCATCAAGGCCATGTACAGGGTGCGCGGAATGGGCGTGGCCGACAGCGTCAGCACATCGACCTGACGGAAAATCTCCTTGAATTTTTCCTTGTGGGCGACGCCGAAGCGTTGTTCCTCATCGACCACGGCGAGGCCGAGGTTTTTGAAGGTGACATCGCCGGAGAGCAGGCGGTGGGTGCCGATGACGAGGTCGACGGCGCCGTTGGCCAGGCCGGTTAGGGTCTCGCGGATTTCGGCGGGCGAGCGGAAGCGGTTGAGCAGGTCGATGCGGATCGGGTAGTCCGACATGCGTTCGCGGAAGGTGCGCCAGTGTTGTTCGGCGAGCACGGTGGTGGGGACGAGGATGGCGACTTGCTTGGCGCCGGTGATCGCCTTGAAGGCGGCGCGAATGGCCACCTCGGTTTTGCCAAAGCCCACATCGCCGCAGATGAGCCGGTCCATCGGGCGCGGCGCTTCGAGGTCGTGCTTGGTCTCTTCGATGGCGCGGCGTTGGTCGGCGGTTTCGGTGTAGTGGAATGAGCGTTCGAATTCCCACATCCAACGGGTGTCGGGCGGATGCGCAAACCCCGGCTCGGATTGGCGCTCGGCTTGGATCCGGAGCAATTGCGCCGCGTAATCCAGAATCGCTTTCTCGGCGGCCTTGCGCGCGGTTTTCCACGCGCTGCCGCCGAGTTTGTTGAGCTCGGGGGTTTTGCCGCCGAGGCCGACGTATTTGCCGACGAGGTGGGCCTGTTCGAGCGGCACGCAGAGGTGGGCGCCGTCGCGGTATTCGAGGATGAGCTCGTCACCTTCCGCGCCGGGCTGGATGCCGCGGAAGCGCGCGATGCCGTATTCGTAGTGGACCACCAAGTCGCCCTCCTCCATTTCATCGACGGTGGCGCGGGCGCGGGCGGCGCGGGCTTGGTCGAGGGTGGAGCGGCGGGCCATGCCGGGCGCGCGGTAGCGGCCGAAGAGTTCCGACGAGGCAAGCACGGCGAGTTGAATGACCGGCACGGTGAAGCCGGCGAGCAGCTCGCCACGGATCGGGATCAGGCCGAGGTCGCGCTCGAGGTTTTTGCCGGCGAGTTCGGCAAAGCGTTCCTCTTCACCTTTGTTGCTGAACACCATCGCCACCTCCCAGCCTCCGCGTTGCCATTCGTTGAGCTGGCGGAAAAACCGCTCGCGGCGGGCCTCCTCGAGAATGAAATCGCCAGCTTCGAAGGTGCCAAACGGGCTGCCGAAGCAGGCCAGCGAAAAATCCTCGACGCTGTTGAATTCGGCCGCAGCTTGCACGATCCGCACGTCCGGCCGCACCATCTCCGCGTCCACCGCCACCACCAAGTCGCCCCCACGGCGGTAGTCCGCCACCGTCGCCTCCACCGCCGGCTCCGCCAACAGCAAATCCGCTTCTAACAACCTGGCGGTGGACGCCTGGGAATCGAGGTCGAACTCGCGGATGGACTCCAGCGCAGTATCGAAAAACTCGAGCCGCAGCGGCTTGGGGGCCTGCCACGCAAACAAATCGACGATGCCGCCGCGCACCGCAAACTGGCCGCGGCCGGCGACGCAGGGGACGCGCTGGTAGCCATGGTCTGTTAGGGTGGCGGCGAGTGCGGCCGGATCGAGCTGGGAGCCGGGGGTGAGCGGCGTGCGGCTGGCGCGCAGGGCGGCGGGGGAGGGGGCCTTGGCGGCGAACGCGTCGCTGCCACAGATGACGGCGCATTGGTCGGCGCGGGCGAGGATTTCCAACACGGCGAACCATTCCGCGGCGGATTCGGGATCGGCGATGGCGCCCTCACTGGTGGCCGCCGGTCCTTCGGGGAGCACCAGCGCAGTGACGCCCCAGAGTTCGAGTTCGGCGGCGAGACGTTCGCGGTGGCGCGGCAGATCGCACACCAACCACAGCCGCAGCTTGTTCTGGCGCCTGGCCGCCAGCGCGATGAGCGCGGCAAGGAACCCGTGCGACGCTTCCGCGGCATGATCGAGCACGACCTCACTCGCGCCAGTGGCCAACGGGGCCAGGCGCGAGGTGAATTCCGGGTGGTTAGCGGCGCGGCAGAGCCAACCGTGGATGCGAGGATCCGGGTGGGACCCCGACTGATTTGGTAATGTCATTGAGCAGTTCATCATTGAGGCTGGCGCGGGCCACGTTGGTCAGCTTCATCTCGGATTTCCGCGAGGTGGCCGCCGCGCCGCTGCCTTCGCTGATGTTGCGCACGCCGCTGCGCGCGGCCTGCACCATCTGGTCGTGGGTGCGCGAGCGCTTGTCGATGAACCGGTCACAAAACACCACCGTGGCATCATAGACCGTCTCCGCCACCTTGTAGCTGCGCAGGTTCTCATAGCCGCCATGCGGCAGCAGCACGCCATCGGGATCGCTCATGATTCGTCCTCCGCAGTGGTTTCTTCAGAAAGGCCGAACGCGTTAAACATGGGACCGAGCATAATCCTGATGCCGCCTCGGTCGCAAGCGCCATTCGTTAGCCTTCTCGGATTATTTCGCGGGATTTTTTGCGGCATCACCGGGGCGTAGCCCGGGTGAACCCTGCCTCAAGGTTGATTTGCGGCGCGTCGAATTTGGGTCATATTCCCTTCGAAAGGAGGTGGGTCATGGAAGATCGGATTGTGTTCACCGGTTTGATGCCTCATGCACCGATACTGGTGCCGGGGGTGGGCAAAGCAAGGATAGGTCATGTGGAAGCCACCGCTCAGGCGATGGAGATGGTCGCGCGCCACGCCGTATCGGCGAAACCGGACACCGTGGTGCTCATTTCCCCTCATTCGCCGCGGCGCCCTGGGGCTTTCGGCCTGTGGAGTGGTCCGCGCCTGTGCGGTTCGTTAGACCGTTTCGGCTCGGCGCAAGACAAGGTGGACCTGCCGTTGGATGGCGCGTTCGCCGGGCGGCTGGAGCGGGAGGCGGCACGCCGCGGCCTGCGGCTGTGGCGGATTGCCGACGAGTTGTTAGATCACGGTGCCGTCGTGCCGTTGCGGTATTTGATTGCGGCGGGATGGGACGGACCAACCGTGATTTTGGGACTGAACTATCCCGGCGAAGGCGGGCTCGCTGAACTCGGTCACGCCATTGCCGCCACCGCGCAGGAATTGCAACGGCGCACAGCAGTCATCGCCAGTGGCGATATGAGCCATCGGCTCACCCGCACGGCACCGGCCGGTTATGATCCGGACGCGTGCCGCTTCGATGCGGCGTTCATCGACCTGCTGCGCAAGGGGTCGTTTGACCAACTCCAGCAAATCGAGCCGGAATTGCAGGGGCGGGCGGCGGAAGATGTCGTGGATTCCACCGCGGTGGCGGTGGCGGCTTCAGGCTACCGCAATGCGGGGCACGAAGTTTTGAGTTATGAAGGCCCCTTCGGCGTGGGCTACGGCGTGGCGATTCTTTACGAAGCGGCCACCTCCAACCCGGCACCAGCGGCCACCGCCGGGCCCGAGGACGAATTCATCGCACACTTCACCCAATTGCCGCGA
>CAIZNN010000268.1 GCA_903934285.1 Akkermansiaceae bacterium
GCGGCCAGTGGATCGAAGTGGACCGCGAAAAACTCCAGCAAGCGCTCGACCACTGGCAGTCCATTGACGCCCGGGATGGCATTTCATTCATCGCAGGCATGCGCCTGTTAGCCGGCGCGCCCGCCGATCTCAAGGATGCCGACGAGCTCGAAGAACACCGCGAGTGGGCCTTCGCCCAAGCCGGCACCCAACTCGCGGAAACGCTGCGCCGCCTCACCACGCCGGAAACCGCAGCGCCGCCGCCAACCCTGCGCGCCACGCTGCGTCCCTATCAGGCACGCGGTCTCGATTGGCTGTGGTTCTGCGCCCGCGCCGGCCTCGGGGCCTGCCTCGCCGACGACATGGGCCTCGGCAAAACCATCCAAGTCCTCGCCGCCCTGCTGCGCAAACAACAGGAAATGCCCGGCAGCCCGCCGAGTTTGTTGGTGGTGCCCGCCTCGCTGATTGGCAACTGGCAGCGCGAGGCCGCCAACTTCGCGCCCACCCTGCGGCTCCACATCGCCCACCGCTCCGTGGGCGACACCACCAAACCCAGCGCCGCCCACCTCGCCGCCACCGACCTCGTCATCACCACTTACGGCATGGCCGCCCGTCTCGCCTGGCCCGCCGCCACCCGCTGGGGCTGGGTCATCCTCGATGAAGCCCAGGCCATCAAAAACCACGCCGCCCGCCAGAGCAAAGCCGTGCGCAAACTCCAGGCCGGGGCCCGCATGGTACTAACAGGCACTCCGGTCGAGAACCACCTCGGCGATCTCTGGTCGCTGTTCGATTTCATCAACCCTGGATTGTTAGGCAGCGCCGGCCAGTTTGCCACCTTCGTCAAACAAATCAGCAGCGACAATTCATCCCATTACGCGCCCCTGCGCCGGCTCGTCGCGCCCTATATCCTGCGCCGGCTCAAGACCGACAAGTCGATCATCACCGACCTCCCGGACAAGACCGAGATGAAAGTGTTCTGCGGCCTCGCGCCCGCCCAGGCCCGGCTCTATCAGCAAAGTGCGGACGCCCTCGCCAAGGCCCTCGAAACCACCGCCGGCATCGAGCGCCGCGGCCTGGTGCTGGCCTATCTGATGCGCTTCAAGCAGATCTGCAACCACCCCGACCAGTGCACGAAATCCGGCAACTACGATCCCGCCCACAGCGCCAAGTTCACCCGCCTTGCCGCCCTGTGCGAGGAAATCGCCTCGCGCGGTGACAAGGCGCTCGTCTTCACCCAGTTCCGCGAGCTCACCGACCCGTTGGAGTCCTGCCTCGCCAGCGTCTTCGGCCGCCGCGGCCTGGTGCTGCACGGCGGCACCGCCGTCAAGGCGCGCCAGAACATGGTGCAGCAATTCCAGCGCGACGACGGCCCGCCGTTTTTCGTCCTCTCGCTCAAGGCCGGCGGCACCGGCCTCAACCTAACCGCCGCCACCCACGTCATCCACTTCGACCGCTGGTGGAACCCAGCCGTGGAAAACCAGGCCACCGACCGCGCCTTCCGCATCGGCCAAAAACGCAATGTGCTGGTCCACAAATTCATCACCGCCGGCACCCTCGAGGAAAAAATCGACAGTCTCATCACCGGGAAGCAAGCTACCGCCGACGCCATCCTCACCGGCGGCGCCGAAAAATCCCTCACCGAAATGAACAACGCCGAATTGCTCGACTTCATCCGCCTCGATCTAACCAAAACAGAAACGCAAGCATGAGCCGCTTCTTTTACAAGCCGTATGTGTCCGTCGGCCAGCGCAAAGTCCAGGGCCACAAGAAAATCCAAGCCCTTGTGAAAAAGGGCCGGCTCATCGAACCGTTAGGTGAACTCCCGCACCGCAGCAAAATCGCGACCAGCTTCTGGGGGCACGCCTGGTGCAAGCATCTTGAATCCTTCAGTGATTACGAGAACCGCCTGCCGCGCGGCCGCACCTACGTCCGCAACGGCTCGGTCCTCCACCTCGCCATTGAGCCCGGCACCATCAGCGCCCTGGTCCAAGGCTCGGAGCTCTACGAGGAAACCATTCACATCACGCCGCTGCCCGCGCATAAATGGAAAACCATCCAGGCCCGCTGCCAGGGCAAGATCGGTTCGCTCATCGAACTGCTCCAAGGCAAAATCTCCGATGAGATCATGGCCATCGTCACCGATCCTAACGACGGGCTTTTCCCCAAACCCAAGGAGATCCAGCTCAATTGTTCCTGCCCCGACTGGGCCACCATGTGCAAACACGTCGCCGCCGTGCTCTATGGCGTCGGCGCCCGCCTCGATTCCCAGCCCGAACTCCTCTTCAAACTGCGCGGCGTCGATCACAACGACCTCATTTGCACCGCCGCCACCGCCACCACTCTCGGCGCCGCCATGCAATCCTCCGGCCGCCGCCGCACCCTCGACCCCGCCCACCTCGGCGACGTCTTCGGCATCGACCTCGCAAGCGAACCGCCAGCCATCAGCCCGCCCAAGCCGAAGGCCAAGCCGAAGGTCAAGCCGAAGGTCAAGCCGAAGGTCAAGGTCAAGCCGACCCGGGCCGCAACTAACAAGCCAGCCGCCAAAAAGGCAGTGACTAACAAGGCCGTCGCCAAAAGTGCGGTCGCCAAGAAGGCGGTCGCCAAAAAGGCAGTGGCCAAAAAGGCGGTCGCCAAAAAGGCAGTGGCCAAAAAGGCAGTGGCCAAAAAGGCAGTGGCCAAGAAGGCGGTCGCCAAAAAGGCTGTCGTCCGGAAACGTGACGTCTGAGGGTGGAGCGGGCAGGGCATGGGAGTGGTGTTGGCAGTTCTGTGGGGAGCGCCGGCGTCCCGCCGGCTGTGTGCGGCATCCTGCCGCACACTCTTCAGCCCGTGCTCAGTCAATGTCCACATCCTGTCGCCCATCTCCTTGAGTCAGGTGCCGACATCCGCACCGTCCAGGACCTGATGGGTCACGCCGACGTCGCCACCACCATGATCTACCTCCACGTCATGAAGCGCCCCGGAGCCGGTGCCCAGAGCCCCTGGGACGTCAACCGCTAATCCCACCATCCAACGCCGAATCCGTCGCGAAACGGAAAAGCTGTCCAGCTAAAATTGGAAAAAGCGCCCGAGCCACACAATTTGCTCGTCTCGGCCCGCCCCGGCCGCTATCCATGCGGTTGTGAACGATCCTTCGCGGCGAAGTGCCCTGCCGGGTAGGATTTGCCCCCTGTTACACCACCGGTCGGGTAACCCAATCATCCGACCGTCCACTCAATAAAACTGTTAGCCAGAAAAAATGCGCTCTTTCCTAACGATTCTCGTGTGCTCGTTCTCGTCGATTGCGGTTGCTGAGGAGTCACCGGGCAAGGTCGATCTTCCCAAGACCTTTTCTGCGATTGTTGATTCGACTCCGTCCGCCAAATTCGTTCGCTGTCTTGAGCATTCCGACATCGTAGCGGTCTATTCCGAGCGGGAGGCCCAGTGGTGGGGACGACTGTCGGTCTATCAACGCAGGGCGGATGTTATCGAGTGGCAGTATTCATACCCAGACTCGTATGAGGAGTTTCGCGGCCATTACGTCGTGAGGTTTCGTTGGATTAAGCTGAAGCAGACCGAGAAACCTGTTCTTGAAGTTATCGAGAGCACTCACATGGGGAACGGTTCTCTTCGCATCTGGGAGCTTGATGGTCGGACCTTGCGACTATTGCTTGAGGCGACTGTCAGAGGGCGGTTTTGGGGCCCGCCCGCCCTGTTTGGAGTGCCGCAGCACGGGGAGGCTCGCTTCGCTGGCGAACATCTTGCAGTGGAGTATCAGCGGCCGTCGGGCCAGGAGTTTGACAGCATACATCTGAGCGGGTCGATCCAGATCACTGACATTGAGGGTAAGGTATTGTTATCACGGCGCTATGAGCAGGTATGCCGCTGGGATTCAGCTCAGCGTAAGTTTTCAGCAGAGCTTCCGACATCGCCATGAACACAATCCACAAACAAATCAAGAAGGCGAACACGTCGTGGGTGGCAACGGCGGATAAACTCCCTCGTTCGCTTCGCTCTGTGAGTCCTGCGCCGCCGTGCCACCACATTTGACGTTGTGCGCCGAGCCAAGCAAGGCGCTTCTTGTCAGATGAAAGATCTGATGTTTCAAAACCTAGCCAGTAGAAACTACCGAGTGTTGCAGACATGACAGCTAACCCATTGGAACTTCGCGGGAGGCACCGCGTGAGCAACACGAACCCGGAAGCCGACTTGGAGGCTGA
>CAIZNN010000269.1 GCA_903934285.1 Akkermansiaceae bacterium
ATGGGTGTTGAGGAGTTCCTTCACCGCGTCGATGGCGGCCTGGCATTCGGCTGGTTGCTGGGTCATTGCTTGAGTTGGTTGTAGATGTGGATGATGGGTTCGAGGTCGCGGCAGATCACTTCGCGCTGGGCCTTGGTGGCATTTGATAGAAACCGTTCGGCCTGCAAGCGGCGCCACCAGCAGCAGATCCGGTTCACGAACGGGATGTAGTTCAACTGGCCTTTGTCGGCGGGATCCGGCTCAAGGTCGGCATCGGTGGCGACCCGGCCAAGATTGAGCGACTTGCGCAAGCGGCGGGTGGACATCCGGCGACCGGCGCTATCCTCGGCCGCGCAGGTTTCTATCCAACTTTGGATTTCGCCGTCGGGGAGTTTTGCCAGCAGCCGGTGATGTTCCCATGACAGCCGTTCGCTGCGCAACGAATAGGGGATGCTGCGGCTGACGTAGGCGTAGTTCTGGAGGGTGGACAGGTCGAGGCCGGTGGCCTTGAGGGCGAGTTGATAGGATGGGTTGTCCACTTTCTTGTCAGGGAAGCCGTCGGTGCCGAACAGGTTTTGGCCATAGACGAGCCAGTCGCCGACGATGAAGGCAATCGAACTGGCCATCTCACCGATGCCGGCGGCAAGTTCCTGCCATTCCTCGGGGGTGAGCTTTTCGTTGATGCGCATGCCGAGGCGGCTGACGGTGACTTTAGGATTCGGGAGTTGGATCGGTTGGTTCATGAGATTTGGTGGTCTGGATGCGTGCGGAGCGATACGTCTTGCGGGCTGTCAACGAGCGCATGGCGCGGGAGGGCCGCAGGTTGAGCAGTTCGGTCAGCTCGACGCAGCGTTTCGATACTGCGGCGCGGCTGATGCCATGGCGTTTGGCTATCGCTGTCATGGAGTCGCCGGAATAGATCAGGCCGCTGACCAGAGCAATGCACTCTGCGGTTAGACGTGCGTTGGCGTGGTTGAGCACTTCACCCAGGACGTGACGAGCGGTGGACCATGCGGCTTCGTTGTCGCGGATGGGCTGATGCGGGGCGTCGTTCGGTGCGCAACGAGAATCCGACTCCGGTTCTGGCATGAGCGCCGGATCATCACCCTGCCGCATGAGCGGGCTGTCGGCGGCGTCCCCCTTGGCGGACCCGTTGCCGTGACGGGCCAAGTCGGGCGCGGCCAGGCCCTGGGCTTCGAGTTCCCGCCGCTTGTCCGCAGGCAGGGAATTGATCCACGCCCGGTATTGGCGTGCGTATTCGGCGTCCTTGGCGGTCTGCCGCCGGCTGTAGTCGTCGGAGTTCATCGGGCACCTCCTTTCGTGCCGCACCAGAGCTTCGTGATAGGATCGAAGATGACGACTTTCTTGTAGCGGGCGTAATTGAAGATTCTGATGGCATCGTCCATGGTGACGCCGAATCGATCACGAACCCATGCGATGACCTCACTACGGGCGTAATCGAATGGTTCGTCACGGTTCGGCCAGTGCGCCAGAACGGGCATGTCCGCCAGCAAGGGCCAATACCTGTTAGGCTGAGTGATCCGGTCCTCTGGTTTCGCTGGTGCAGTCTCCGGTCTCTTCCCGGCGCTGCACGGTGCAATAGGTGCAATATCTCTCTCTGTAAGAGAGATATTTGCACCAATTGCACCAGATGCAGTATTGGTTTTTGCAGCGGTGCAATATCTATTTTTGCAGTAGTTCATAAGTCTTTGGTTTTGAGTTGTTTCCACCAATTCCATGCGGTGCGTGGACTGCATTTACTTTTTGCAGCGACCTCATCGACGTTCGCCTTCGTTAGAGAGCCTCCATGGGCGTCGATGACCCCCTTGAAAGCCACCGGATCGAAGTCGGATTTGCGGCCGGTCTTGTAGCGTCCGGGCCTGGATTCGGCCTCGGGTTCTGGCGACTCGCACTGCTCCCAGCAGATGCCGCCGTGTTGCGCATGGCGCACGAAGATCGTGTCGGTGACCGTGCCCACGGAATCACGCAAGCCGGCCCGTGTCCGGCGCTTGGTCATGCTGAGCTGGAACGTGGGCGGGTCGCCATCGGGTGTCTTGACGCGCACCAGCACGGCTGTTTCGCGTGCCCAGTTGGTGAGGGCGGAGCTGCCAAGGCCGCTGTAGGCGAGGTCACTGGCGGTCCAGTGGCTCGCCGCCTTCGGGTCTTTGGACGGCTTGCCGGTGTGGTGCAGCAGGCACCAGACGACGCCCGTGCGCAGGCTCACCGCGTTGAGGAGCTTGCAGCAGAAGTCACTGATGACCCGCTGCTCGGAAATCTCGTCGCCGATGTAGTTGAGCAGCGGGTCGGCCCACACCAGGTCGGGCTTGTGGCGGTCCACCAGCGCGGCGGCGGCGTTCACGAAATCGGGGCCGGTGCGGGTGGTGTCGCGGTAGATGAAGATGCGCTCATTGAGAATTGCCTCCTGTTCGGGCGTGAGGCCCATTCCCTGGCGGACGCCCTGATACATCTCCGCCAGATCCCCCACGTCGTTTTCCGCCTGGATGAGCAACGAACGCAGCGGTGCCACCGGGGTGATGTTAAACGCCGGTAGGCCCAGCGCCCACAGGATCATGAGTTGCATGCACAGCGACGACTTGCCGATGCCCGACTGGCCGACGACCACCAGCGAACCGCCACGACACAGCCAGCGTTTGCCGAGAATGTTGTTAGGATCGTGAGATGTGTCATAAGCCGCCAGTTGGGAGATTGGCATCAGCGCCCCCTCGTCGGGCGTGGCTTGCTTGGTTTCCCAGGCGGCCCATGACCCGGCACCGATCCCGAGCGCGAGCAGGCGTTGGCGCCGCAGGTCACCATCCACGGTGCGCCTGCCATCCGGGCAGCGCGACAGTCTGCTAGGGTTGCGGTTCTGCTTGTCGAGGTTCAGACCTGCAAACCAGTCCCAGATGATGGCGACGCGCCGCTTGTATTCCTTTTCATCCGGGGCATCGACCCGCACCCACGCGTGCAGGCTCTTGTTGCCAGAGTCGATCAGCGCGGAAACCGGCATGCCGCTGGCAAGGATCGCATGGTATTGCTCTTCTTTCGGGATTGGCTCGCCGGCCTGGTCGCGGTCGAATTCAACGAGCACATGCCGGAATGCGGCCACCTCCTCGTTGGTGGCGCCGTCCTTGTGCATCGGGTTGATGCGCAGGAACAGGCCGAGCTTGGTGCCGAACACCCGCTCGATGCCGCCCTTGGCCTGCACCCTCGATTTCCACACCGCCGCCGTGAGCGTCACCCCCCGGCGCGGGGCAATTTCGCCCTCGTCGGTTTCCCCGGCCGGCGCGATGGCGACAAATTCATCCGGCTTGAAACACGCGTCGATCAGCCTGACAAACCCGTCATCCATCGGATCTGGCACGGCCATTGCAGGCCGCTCCTGCGGGGCTGTGGCTGGCGTGACAGGCGCGGGACGTCGCGGAGGGCCGGCAGGCGCGGGCCGTCGCAGAGGAGCGGCAGGCGCGGGATTTGCCGCCGCACCCACCGGTTCCCTGGATGTCCCGGCGAATGCCGAGTGGATCGTGTGACGCGCCTCCGCTTCGGTCAACCCGTCGGCCATGGCGCGGGCAAGCAACTGCTCTTCCGCGTCTTCAAGCGGGTGCCCGGCGTCTCTGAACTGGCAGGTGGCGTCAAAGAGTTCGGCATTCCTGCTGCCCTCGGCAGCACCGTGTTGGAGGTAGTCAAGGGTGCGGCGGGGCAGCGATGGCCAGGTTGACCGGTAGCGTGGCATGGATGGTTTCAGTTAGGTCCGGCGGGGCTGCCGAATTTGATGGCAAGGAACGCCTGGGCCTCCTTGAAAGTGGCCATCTCAGGGCGCGGGTGGTCGTATTTGCGCAACAGGCGGACCTGCTTCGGTGTGGCCAACTCCAGTTTCCGGCGCGTGATGAGCCGGTCCAACAGGAACGAGGCATGTCCTTTTGTCAGGATCGCGTTCCCGTCGATGCCGAATCTCACGAGACAATCGAGCTGCTTCGCGGTGGGTGACTCGCCCTGCCACTGCATGACCGGAATGAACTCGGCCAAATGCGCGTCATTGAGCGTGACGGCCAACTCCAACGGATCGAGCACGCTGCCTTGGCGGCGGCGATTTTGGCGCAGGCGCTCCGTTAGTTTTCGTGTCCGGTCGGCGTCCACCGCTTCGCGTGCCTCTTCCATGTCGCCGTCGTCACCGATTTTTTCGGTCAGGGCACGAGCGTCATCCTCGTCTTCGGCGATCAGGTGGGCCGGCTTGACCAGGCTGTGTTCACCCGACTGCCAAAGGAAATCGAGCACCAGCAAATGGTCCTTGCCGGGGCAAATCCGGGTGCCGCGACCGATGATCTGCGAATACAGCGCCCGCACTTTTGTGGGCCGCAGGCACACGACACAGTCAATGCTGGGTTCGTCATATCCTTCCGTTAGAAGCATCGCGTTGGTCAGGATCCGCGTCTCATCACGCCTGAAGCGGTCCAGGATGGCTTGCCGGTCGGTGCTTTGCCCGTCGATATGCTCCGCCTTCAGGCCGCGCTCGCGGCAGAGTTCGGCGAAGCGCTTGGAAACCGAAATGAGCGGCAGAAACACGAGCGTCTTGCGGTGCCGGTGTTCGACCATCACGTCGGCAATGCGCCCGAGATACGGCTCCAGCGCGTGGCCCAGGTCATCGGCGTTGAAATCGCCCGCCGTGGTCCTGACGGAATCAAGGTTCATGCCAAGCGGCACGGTCTTGACCTTGATCGGCGCGAGCCAACCTTGTTGGATGAGGTCCAGCAATGTCACCTCGCACGCGATGTTCTGATAGTATCGGCCCAGGTTCTTCTTGTCACCCCTGTCAGGGGTCGCGCTAACTCCCAACACTTTGGCATGGTCGTGAAAATGCCGGAGCGTGTTGAGATAACTATCAGCTAACGAATGATGCGCTTCATCCACGACCACCAGTCCGAAATGGTCCCGTGGCCAGCGGTTGCGCCGCGTCTCGCGCATGAGCGTCTGCACCGAGGCGACGACCACCGGGGCATCGAGCGAGGCGCGATCATCGCCCATCTCAACCTGCGCCTCAATCCCTGTCGCCGCTTCCAGCTTGTCCACCGCCTGGGAGATGAGTTCCTCGCGGTGGGCAATAATCAAGGTGCGCGATGGCTGGAAATCCTGCGCCATCCGGCTGAACAAAATCGTTTTCCCAGATCCGGTGGGCAGCACGCCGAGTTGGCGGTCGAAGTTTGAGAATCCGGTGTGGATGTCCTGCCGGGCTTTCATCTGATAGGCCCGCAGGCCCATCCGGTTAGAATGGGATGTTGTCATCTTCGTCGGATTGCGGTTGGGGTTGAGCTGCGGGTTTCGCGGCCGGGGTGGACTTCGCGGGCATGTGACCCGCCTTCGGGGCCAGCCAGGCGGCGACCTTGTTGCGCTTCTTGCCTTTGTATTCCTCGACGATGAGGCGGACGGTGCCGGTGCGACCGATCAGATCGTCTGCTATTATCTCGACTTCATCTTCCGGCGTGACAGCCTCGCCGGTGGCGGCGCGGAAGCTGTCGATCTTCCAGTATGCGTTAGGGATGAAGACCAGGAAATCGTAGAGGTATGACCCTGCGGACGTCTTGAGCTTGAGTTCGATCATCTCGTGGCCGGTCTTGGAAACCGTCTCGTTGGCGTCGATGACTTCGACCGGATAGTCGCCCGGTTCGACATGGTCGGGGCGTTCGGTCGGTGTGGATGCGGTATATGATGGCATAATGTTAGTTTGGTTTGGAGTTGGTTGGTTTGAGATAGATGGTTGGAGTTATGGCTTAACTGATGGCTTGTCGCCGTGACCGGGCCGGGGGAGCTTGATATGGGCTTTCGGCTGGCAGGCATGACGGGCCAGCACGGCACGCGCCGCGATTTCGGCATCGGCAAGGGCAACGGACGGAACACGCTTCCTGCCCGTCATCCATTCGGCGGCAACGAGCAGGTAATGTGCCCTGGCTGCCGTCTTTCTGAGGATCGCACTCACTGCTCGGCCGCGACCTCCTTCGCCTGATGAAATTCCTCGACGGCTTTCAGAAAGCGCTTCGGATCGGATAGAATCCGGGTGGCATAAGCCGGATCGAGATTGCCGATGTCTTCGAGTGACCCATCGGCGGTGTAATTGAGTTGGCCGCGGGCGACGAGGAAATCGACCACGTTGGCCATGTGGCTGCCGAAGGTGTCGAAGATCCGGTCGGCGGTGGACTTCACGGGCGCCGCATGGGCGCTGACGCCAACCGGTGTTGCCTGCGCACCGAACACCGGAGCGAGCGCGTCCATGGAAAACGGCAGCTTGTCCGGCAGGCCATGGCGGTTCTTTGCATCATAAGCCGCCGCGTGCGTGGCATAGAGCACGCGTTCCTTGCCGCCCACACCACGCGTCTTGCCGCTGTCCTTTTCGGCGATGCGCGTGACGTAGTTGGCGAAAAGCACGAGGTCGGCCCATTCCTTGAGCAGCGGCGCCACCGATTTGCTCAACTTCAGTTCAAACCGGTCGTAGCTGCCCGCCTGGTCCGGGGCCTCGAATTTCTTCACCGTCGAGTGGGCGAGGAATACCACGTTCATGCCGCGGGCGAGCAGAGCGTCGAGCGAGTTGAGGAAGCGGGCGAATTCTTCCGTCAGCAGGACCCAGCCTTTGCCGTAGCCGAAATCCTCGATGCTGTCCTTGTTAGCCTTGGCGCACAGGTGTTCGGCGAGCCGCTTCTCCAGCCAATCCGCCGTGTCGATCACCAGCGTCTTGAACGGATGCTGGGCCTTGGCGAGTTGGGCAATGGACGCCGTGATTTCGTCCCAGGTCGATGCCGCGTCGAGGCGGATCACGTCGAGGTGGTGGGTGCCGCCTTCAGTGTCGAGAAAGACGGGGGATGGTGTTAGACTGGCAAGCGTCGTTTTGCCGACGCCTTCCGGCCCGTAAATGACGGCCTTCTGTGGCCGGGTGATTCTGCCCCGGCTGATTGCCAGG
>CAIZNN010000270.1 GCA_903934285.1 Akkermansiaceae bacterium
GGAGTCGGAGTCGGAGTCGGAGTCGGAGTCGGAGTCGGAGTCGGAGTCGGAGTCGGAGTCGGAGTCGGAGTCGGAGTCGGAGTCGGAGTCGGAGTCGGAGTCGGAGTCGGAGTCGGAGTCGGAGCTGGGATGTTGGGGTGAAGCGGGTGGCATGGTGGCGGGGCGAGTGGGTGAATTGGAGCATACGGGGCCGCCCCGCAGTGCCAAGTGAAATGATCCTGGCCCGGGCCAGGCCGGCGGTGTTGAAACGGCAAATCACGGGGCGGTCGGGTGCCGCCGGCGGAATGTCGCCGGCGATTTGACTTGCGTCGGCATGGATTGGCGGTTTGGTGAGGGCCGATGAGCGGGCCATACAAGATCGGCATACACTGGTATCGCAGGGACCTGCGGATGGCCGACCACAAGATTCTGCGCGCGGCCTCCCAGGCGTGTGCGGCGGTGTGCCCGGTGTATGTTGTCGCCACCCGGCGACAACCGCAGGCGTGGACCGGCCCTAACCGGCAGCAATTCCTGTGCGACAGCCTGGCCGCGCTGGCGGCCGATTTGCCGACGATTGGGGGACGGTTGATAGTTCGCCACGGGGCGCCGGTGGAGGTGCTGCGGCAACTCATCAGCGAAACCGGGGCGCAGGCGGTGTATTTTCAAACCGATCCCGACCCGCATGGCCACGCCGTGGAAATGGCGGTGGCGGGGCTTTGCCGCGAGTTGGGGGTGGCCGTCCACGCCATGCACGACGTGAGCTTGCACGCGCCGGAGGCTGTTCTAACCGGGGCGGGAAACCCCTACCGGGTGTTCACGCCGTATGCCAGGAACTGGCTGGCAGCGGCCAAGGAAGCGCCGGTGCCAACGGTCGGCGCGTTGCACACCCCGCCACACCTCCGGTCCGACCCGCTGCCGACGCTGGCAGAGTGGGGGCTGCCGCAGCCTGCGAGCGGCATCCTGCGCGCGGGGGAAAGGGCGGCCGGCGAGCGGCTCACCGATGCGTTGGAACATCGGCTCGGCTGCTATCATGCGCAACGCGACCTGCCGGCGGTGGCCGGCACCGCGCGCATCAGCCAGGACCTGCGTTTCGGGGCGCTCTCGATCCGCAGCATTTATGCCAAGGTTGCCACTGCGCACGATGCCGCCGCTCCCGCGCAACGGCGCGGCTATCAGACGTTTTTGAACGAACTGGCATGGCGCGAGTTTTACTTCGCCATCCTGCGGCATTTCCCCGAGGTGTTGGAGGTGGAATTCGCCCCGCAGTGGCGCGGGTTGCCGTGGGCTGAACCGGACGCCAAACTCGGTGCCTGGCAACTGGGCCGGACCGGGTTTCCCATCATCGATGCGGGCATGCGAGAATTGTTAGCAACCGGCCACATGCACAACCGCGCGCGGATGCTGACGGCGATGTTTCTAACCAAAGACCTGCATTATGACTGGCGCCTCGGCGAGGCGTGGTTCATGCAACATCTGGTCGACGGCGAGATCGCGGCCAATAACGGCGGCTGGCAATGGAGCGCGGGCACCGGGGCCGATGCCGCGCCATATTTCCGCATCCAGAATCCCTGGACGCAAACAGCGCGCTTCGATCCGCAAGGAAGTTATATCAAACGCTGGGTGCCGGAACTCGCCGCGGTGCCGGCGCAAAGATTCCTCAGTCCGCCCGCCGACAGGCGGCCGATTGCGCCAGACTACCCGTTGCCGATCCTCGACCACAACGCCGAACGCCAGCGCACCCTGGCGATTTTCCAACGCCACAAGGCACAGCAACGCTGACTCCAGCCGCCCGTATCCCTCTTGAAGAAGCCACCTGCCGCTAGTTGCGGCTGATCGCGCAGAGTAAATCCAGCAACGCGCGGGCCGTCTCGAACCTGCCCCACGGCGCGCCGGCGGAAGCGGACGCGGGCGCGGCCTCACACCCAGCAGTGCGGCGTCAGGTGGCCTGGGCGTTGAGCCAGGTGACGAGCTTGGCATCGTTGTCGCCGACGGCCCAGACGTGGCGGAGGAAATCCGCGGGCGGGATGGTGCCGTGCTTGCGCAGGAAATTGCGGTCGCCGCCGCAACCGAACATGATGTCCGGATCGAGTTCGCCGCGGAGTTTGGCGCGGGCCTTGGCCAGGATGCGCGGCAGATAGGCGATGCCCTCCAGCACCTGGCCGAAACTGGGCAGGTCATCGCGGGTGAGGAGGTGGCTGCTGGTGACGCCTTTTTGCACGGTGAGGAAATAATCGCGGCGCACCGCGGCCACCAGTAGCGCGGTGGATGGAGTGGGGATGGCCTCATCGCAGAAGTCCTCGACGAAATCGAGGAACTCGCGGGGTTGATAGCCGATGGTGGCGAGAAACGCCAGGTCCTCACCGGTGTAAAAGGCGCGCTCCTCGCGGGTGCCTCGCTGGTAGCTGGCGCAGCAACTGTCAAAAAGTGTTAGAAAATAGTCATTCCAAGTCATGGCGGTGGATTGGGCGGTGGGGTTGGGTGGAGGTGTCTTATTCCCGTTCGGTCGGGGGGGCGATGATGTCAATGGCCGCGAGCAACGCCGCGCCGGGCGGTTCGGCACGCAAGGCGTCGAGCGAGTCATCGAGTTGCGCCACGGTGCGGGCGCCGATGATGGCGGAGGTGACGGTTGGGGCGCGCAGCACCCATTGCAGGGCCAGATGGTGCAGCGGCATGTCGTGGGCCGCGGCGAGTTCGTTCAAGGCGAGGATTTTCGCTTGTTGGGCAGTGACCTGTTCGGGTTGGAGAAACCCATCGGGGCGGGCGGCGCGCGAGTCATCGGGCATGCCACCGAGGTATTTGGGGGTGAGCATGCCTTGCGCCAGCGGGCTGAACACGGCGCAGCCGAGCCCTTCCTCTTGCAACCACTCGAGGATGCCGGTGGTTTCCGGCCAGCGGTTCAGCAGCGAGTAGGGTGGTTGATAGACCAGGCAGCGGATGCCCATGTCGCTGAGCATGCGCACCGCCTTTTTGAGACGCTTGAGCGGGTATTTCGACAGCCCGACGTATAGCGCCTTGCCGCTGTGCACCGCGCTGGCCAGCGCCGCCATGGTTTCCTCAAGGCGGGTGTCGGGGTCCGGACAGTGGGAATAAAAGATATCCACATAACTGAGGCGCAGGCGCTTGAGGGATTGGTCCAGCGAGGCGAGCAGGTGCTTGCGCGAGCCGCCTTCGCCATACGGGCCGCACCACATTTGGTGGCCGGCCTTGGTGGAGATGACCAACTCGTCGCGGTGGCAGATGAAGTCTTCAGCCAGGATGCGGCCGACGTTGTCCTCGGCGGAGCCCGGCGGCGGGCCGTAGTTGTTAGCCAGGTCAAAGTGGGTGATGCCGCGGTCAAACGCCCGGCGCATGATCTTGCGCGCTTCCTGGAAATCATCACTGCGCCCGAAATTGTGCCAAAAGCCCAGCGAAATGGCCGGCAGCAACAGGCCGGAGTCGCCGCAGCGGCGGTAGGGCATGCGGCCATCATAGCGGTCAGGGTCAAACATGCTTGCAGCATGCCGCCTGGCCCGCGCGGAAGTCAACCAGGAAAACGAGGCAACAGGACGGGCCTCTCTTGTCCCCCGGTGAAAAAAGGCGCGGTTTGGCATCGCCTGATCTTCTCGATACCGGGGGACAGGAGTGTCCCCCCTCCATTCCCGTTTTCCGCAATCCGCAGTCGCGACGGGAGCGCAGGCCAGGCCAATATCGCGGACCCTGTTTTTTGCCAGATCTTGCTTGCGATCGGGCGGGAACGCGGCGATGGTAGGGGTGCGTTTATAACCCCTCAATCCCATGCAAAAACTGATTGTGATTGCCAATCTCGGCCGGGTCAGGCACGTGAAATACAAACCAGCGGGAGAAGACCCGCAAGACAAGGCGCATCTGCATGAAGAGCCCGGCAGCACGGTGGAAATGAGACCGCCGTCGATTCAGCAAGTGGTCACCGACCAGGCCGGACAATTCCGCCAGAGCGGGTCGTCGGACCGTCTGGGCGGGAGGTCCTCCGGCGAGGAACACCATCTCAAAACCGAACTCGCCAACCAGGCGTTGGAGCGCATCGCGGACAAGATCGGCGACATTGTGGCGGCCGCGGGCTACCCGTCGTGGCGACTGGTCTTTCCGCAGGAACTGCTGCCAAGTTTGCGCAAGGCCTTGCCCACCGCGGTGGCGCAAGCGTTGTCCGGGGTGGTGGCTGGGGATTTGACCAAGCTGCCGTTGGCGGAATTGGAAAAGCGCTTCATCAATGGCCATTGAGCAGGCGTGCCGGCCTGGCGGGGCCGTGATGCCCGCGGCACCGCCAGCGTGACGCCGGACAATGGACCGGGTTTCAGATCGGCTACCCATTGAAATCATGGAAAACGAGCAACAACTCAACGCCCCCTGGCTCATTGCCGCCTGGCCGGGAATGGGTGCGGTGGCAATCAGCGCCGGCTACTATCTGATGGCGAAACTTGGCATGCACCTGCTGGCGGAATTCCCCGCCCGCGAATTTTTCGACCTCGAGCGCGTTGACGTGAGGGATGGCTTGATTATCACCGGTCCGCTGCCCCGCAGCCGGTTGTTTTTGTGGCAGGATCCTGACAAAAGGCACGATCTGATTGTGTTCATCGGCGAGGCCCAACCGCCGGCCAAGGGTGCGGCGTTTTGCTCCAAGCTCATTGGCTTTGCGCTCAAGCTGCGGGTCCAGCGCGTTTTCACTTTTGCGGCGATGGCCACCCAGATGCGGCCCGAGCATGAGTCGCGGGTGTTCGGGGCGGCGATTGATCGGGGCACGCTGGCGGAGTTCAAGCGGCTGGATGTGCAAGTGCTGGAGGAAGCCCAGATCAGCGGTCTCAACGGCGTGCTGCTCGGGGTGGCTGCCGATAGCGGGCTGAAAGGTGGCTGCCTGCTCGGCGAGATGCCGCATGTGTTCTCGCAGTTTCCTTTCCCCAAAGCGTCGCTGGCGGTGCTCCAGACATTCAGCGCCTTGGCCTCCATCCCGCTCAACTTCTCCGAATTGCAAGCCCAGGCGCGGCAAGTGGAGAAGGGGCTCGAGGAATTCCTCCATCGCTTGGAAAATTCCGTCGGCAGCCCGGCGGCACCGGCCGCCGGGGCCGCGGAGACCGCCGAGGCGGACTCGCCGCCGCCGCCACCGCGCCTCAGCGGGCGTGACCAACAACGCGTCGACGAGCTGTTTGCGGCGGCCCGCCAGGACCGCTCCAGAGCCTACGAGCTCAAACAGGAACTCGACCGGCTGCATATCTTCCACGAATACGAGGACCGGTTCCTCGACCTGTTCCACAAGCCGGGATAAACCGGTTCAATCCGCTTGCCCTGCCCGCTGGCAAATGATAGAAGGCCAGCTTCATGATAGCGAAACCAGTCTCGGAGTGCGCTCAGGGCGGTGCCAGCACGCAGCCGGATGCTGCGGCGGTGCAACGCTTCCTCGGCATCGATGTCGGGGCCGAAACCCTCAAGCTCGTCGAATTGCTGCGGCAAGGCGCGGACCTGTCGCTCGGCCGCTGCCGCCTCGTCGAACATCACAAACAACCCGCGCCGCGCCTGCTCGAGGCGCTCGCTGAATTCGATTGGCCCGGCCTCAGCGGCGCCGCGGTCAGCGGCCGGCTCGCTCGCTTGGTCAAGCTGCCCCGCGTTCCCACCAAACAAGCCCAGACGCGCGGGTTTCGCTTTCTCCATGGCGTGCGCCCGGCCACGGTGATTGCCATCGGCGGCCACGGGTTTTCGGTGTTGGAGTTGCGCGCCAATGGCCACGACGTGCTCCGCGAAAATGGCCGCTGCTCGCAAGGCACCGGCAATTTCCTCCGCCAACTGTGCGAGCGCTTTGAGTTGACCCCCGCCCAAGCCAGCGAAGCCTGCGCCGATGTGGCGCACTCCGCGCCGCTCTCGGGGCGCTGCCCGGTCATCCTCAAGACCGACATGACGCACTTGGCTAACAAGGGCGAGAAGCGCGAGGCCATCCTCGCCGGCTTGTTCGACGCGGTGTGCGAAAATGTCATGGTGTTGGTCAAACCCGGCGTCAGTCCGCCCGACGTGGCACTCATCGGCGGCGTCAGCCGCTCGCGCCGCATCCGCAACACGTTCGCCGCCATGTTAGGCGCGCAGGGCATGACCCTGCTCGACATCGCAGCGGAGCAGGTGGAGTTTTACGAGGCGCTGGGCAGCGCGGTGCTGGCAGCGGCAACCCCCGCGCCGCTGCCGCCGCTCAGCGGCTTGCTGGCGGGGGACGCCCACCATAAGTTAGACACGGTGGCCGGCTTGAGCGGCGGCCTGCGGTTGGTGCGGCGGTTGCCAGCCCCGGCGCCGGCGGGGAGCAACGGTCATCTGCGGCAAGTCATTTTCGGTCTCGACGTGGGCTCGACCGGGTCCAAAGCGGTGGCGTTGGACGCGGCCACCGCGGAAGTGATCTGGGAAGGCTACCGGCGCACGGCGGGCGATCCGGTCGGCGCGGCGCAGGCGTTGCTGCGCCAGTGGCTGGCGGATTGCCCGGGTGCGGGGTTGCTGCGCGGGTTCGGCGTTACCGGCAGTGGCCGGGAAATCGCCGGTTCGTTGTTGACGACGTGTTACGGCGGCGATGCGGTGTTTGTGCTGAACGAAATCGCGGCACATGCCGCCGGCGCGCGGCACTTTGACCCGCGGGTGGACACGATTTTTGAAATCGGCGGGCAGGATGCCAAATACATCCGCCTGGCAGATGGGCGGGTGGTGGATTGCGCGATGAACGAGGCGTGCAGCGCCGGCACCGGGTCGTTCATCGAGGAGCAGGGCAGCAAGTTTCCCGGCATCCAAGGCGTGGAGCAACTCGGGACTGAAGCGATGCTCGCGCCCCGCTGTGTTGCGCTCGGCCAGCATTGCTCGGTGTTCATGGCCGAAGTCATCGGCGAAGCGGTGGCCGCCGGCTGCGACCAACGCGAGATCATCGCCGGACTCTACGATTCCATCATCCAGAACTACCTGCATCGGGTCAAAGGCAACCGCTCGATCGGTTCGGTGATTTTTTGTCAGGGCATGCCCTTTGCCGCCGACGCGCTGGCCGCGGCGGTGGCACGCCAGACCGGCTGCGAAATCATCATTCCTCCCAACCCCGGCACCGTCGGCGCCCTCGGCATCGCGCTGCTCGCGTGCAAGCAAACCCCTTGGCAGGCCAACGCCATTGTCGAGCCGCAGCGCTTTCTCGAGGCGCGCATCACCTCCAAGGAAACCTTCGTCTGCCATGCCAAAAACGGCTGCGGCGGCACCGGCAACCGCTGCCGCATCGACGCAATCAACACCGTGGTCAACGGCCGCGGCCAACGCTTCAACTGGGGCGGCGCTTGCGCGCTCTACGACAAGGCCACGCGCAAGCGCAAACTGCCCGATCTGGCACCCGATCCGTTCCGCGAGCGCGAGGCGCTGGCCACCGCGCTGTTCAGCGCACTCGGCCAATCCCCCGGCGCGCCGACCGTGGCCATCACCGACGAATTCACGCTCAAAGGCCTGCTGCCGCTTTTCGCCACCTTCTTGCGCGAACTCGGCTGCAACTTGCGCCTCATCACCGGCGCCGACCACAGCGTGCTCAAGCGCGGCATCAAGGAGGCCAACATCCCGTATTGCGCGCCGATGCAACTCTATCATGGCATCATCAGCCAGTTGGCGGAGGCCCCCGCGGAGTTTGTCTTCCTGCCGATGGTGCGCAGCCTGCCCCGCGTCGCCAGCGAACCGTACTCGAAGGCTTGCCCGGTGGTGCAGGCCAGCCCGTGGATCTTGCGCCAGGACCTCGCCGCCAAACTAACCGGCCGGGTGCTCTCGCCGGTCATCGATGTGGGCACCGGCAATTATGACTCCGCCGAGTTCCGCCACAGTTGCGCGAGCCTGGCTGGCATGTTAGGCAAGCCGGCCAAGGCCGCCTGGCTGCCGGCGTGGCGCAAGGCCGTCGCCGCGCAGTGCGCATTCGAGCAAGCTTGCGAGGAAATCGGCCGCCGCGCGCTGGCGTTTTGCGCGGAACGCGACGTGCCCGCGGTCGTCGTGTTAGGCCGGCCCTACACCCTCTATAACAAGGTGCTCAACTCGAACGTGCCGGCCATTCTCCGCGAACAAGGCGCCATGGCAATCCCGGTGGATTGTTTCCCCGTGCCCGACGACGTGCCGGTCTTCGACGCCATGTATTGGGCTCAGGCCCAACGCATCCTGCGCGCCGCCTACCAGGTCCGCCGCCTGCCGGGCGTGTATGCGCTGTATTGCAGCAATTACTCGTGCGGCCCGGATAGCTTCAATCTGCACTTCTTCGCCCACCTCATGGACGGCAAGCCGTTTGCCATCATCGAGACCGATGGTCACGCGGGCGATGCGGGCACCAAGACGCGGGTCGAGGCATTCCTGCATTGCGTGGCGGGGGAAGTCGCCGCGGGCGGCGGCGCGGCCGCCGGACCTATCATGTTCGGCGCGCTGCAACACACCGTGCTAAGCGTGTTAGACATCGATCCCGACGAGTGTGTGTTGCTTCCCCGGCTCGGGGTGACGTCCGAGGTGTTCGCCGCCTGTCTGCGCGGGCGGGGGGTGCGCGCGGAGGTCTTGCCGCCGGTGGATGCCGAGGCGTTGCGCCTCGGCCGGCGCCTCACCTCGGGCAAGGAATGCATTCCCGCCTGCATGAACCTTGGCGCGCTGATCCACCGGCTGCAACGCGGCGCCGACGCCAGCGAGCGCTTCCTCTATTGCCACCCCCGCGGCATCGGCCCGTGCCGCTTCGGCGTCTACAACCTGCTCACGCAGCTCGCGCTCGAGCATACCGGCCTGCGCGAGCGGCTGCGCATCTGGGCGCCGCGCGAGGAGGGGTATTTCGACAAACTCCCGCCGGGCTTCGCGCTGCTCGTGTTTACCGGCTTTGTCGCCGCCGACGCGCTGCTGGATGCGGTGTTAGATGCGCGTCCCGCGGAAACCACCACGGGCGCGGCTAACCGGATCTATCAGAAGGCGATGGCCGGCCTGCTGCAACAACTGCAAGCCCGCGCCGGCACCGGGCTGGCTGCGACCAAAGCGCTGTGGCAGGTGGTGGGGGGCGGCTTGTTCGGGTTGCGCGAGCTGCTGGCCGGTGCCGCGCGCGAGTTCGCCGCGGTGCGTGGCGACGCCGTTCTGCCCACCGTGTTGGTGGTCGGTGAAATCTATGTGCGCTCAAACGCGTTTGCCAACGACCACGTCGTGGCCCGCTTGGAAGAGCGGGGAATGCGGGTGAAGCTCGCCGCTTGTGGCGAGTTCATCGAATACATCGATCACCTCAACCGCCAGCAAGAACGCGGCAACGGCCTGCGCGCCCGCCTCAGCTCCGCCGCACAGCAACGCGTGCGCTCGGTGGTGCACCAGGTCATGGCCCGCGCCCCCGGCAGCCACGCCCGGACCCGGATCGCAGAGACGCTGGCGGCCGCTGCCGGCTACGTGCCGGAGAGCTTGCAATGTGAAGCGGTGTTGACCGTCGGTGCCGCGCTGCAACATTGGCGCGCGGGAACTATCGATGCCGTGGTCAACATCGGCCCGCTGGAATGCATGCCCACCAAGGTGGCGGAGGCGCAGTTGTTCCACATCGCCCAACAAGAGGGTCTGCCTTCGCTGACGCTGGCCCTCAACGGCGACTCGATCAATGCCGAGACACTCGATAACTTCGCCTTCGAAGTGCACCAGCGTTTTCAAAAGTCCGCCAGCCATCCCGCCTGTTGAGCCGCAGGCAGTGCCCAGGCCGGGCGAGTGCTGTTAGATCGTCATTCCCTCAGTTCTCCACTTGCTCTTACTGCTTCCTTTTCCTGCGTTTCCCAACAGGATATTGCAGCGGGGTGGCAGAGGTGGCAGAGTTGACGGAGGGTGCCGCAGGGTTGGCTTTGAGCGCCCGGACTTGATCGCGGAGGTGGGCGGCGCGCTCGAATTCGAGCCGCGCCGACGCCTCGCGCATCTCTTCCTCCAACTCGGCGATGACGCGCAGTTTGTCGTAGTCTTCCTCACTGTCGGCCACCAGCGAGGCATTGAGCTTGTTAGCGTGCTCAAGTTCATGCTCACGGGTGTGCAGGCTTTGTTGCACCGCGCGCGTCACACTCTGGGGGGTGATGCCATGCGCCTCGTTGTGTGCCAGTTGGCGGGCCCGCCGGTGCGCGGTGACATCTAACAACCTCTGGATCGAGTCCGTCACCGTGTCGCAGAACAACACGCACTCGCCGTTGAGGTGGCGGGCGGCGCGGCCGGCGGTTTGAATCAGCGAGGTGTCGTTGCGCAGGAACCCCTCCTTGTCGGCATCCAGGATGCACACCAGCGAGACTTCCGGCAGGTCCAGCCCCTCCCGTAACAAGTTGATGCCCACCAGGATGTCGAAGCTCGCGGCGCGCAGTTGGCGCAGGATCTCCACCCGTTCGATGGCATCAATGTCGGCATGCAGATAGCGCACCTTGAGCCCGGTGCCGCGCAGATATTCGCTGAGGTCCTCGGCGGTCCGCTTTGTTAGGGTGGTCACCAGCACGCGTTCGTGGCGCTCCACCCGCTGGCGGCACAGTTCGATGGTCTCATCGATCTGGCCGGCGAGCGGGCGCAGGGTGACGCGCGGATCGACCAACCCGGTGGGGCGGATGATTTGTTCGACCACCAGCGGCGTGCCGCGTTTGGTGGGATCGAAGTCGGCGACCGGCTGGTCGTTGCCGCTGGGAATGGCGAGGATTTTGCGGCGGTCGTAGAGCGCGAAGCTGCCATCGGCGTTGCGGGTCTTGATTGGGATAAAGGACTTGTTTTCCGGGCGCGAGTTGAGGATTTCAAATGGTCCGGGCGTGGCGGACACATACACCCGCTGGCCGGTGACCTGCATGAACTCGTCGAAGCGCAGCGGCCGGTTGTCCAGCGCGCTGGGCAGGCGGAACCCATGCTCGACGAGCACCAGCTTGCGGCTGCGATCGCCCTCATACATGCCGCCAATCTGCGGAATGGTGGCGTGGCTCTCATCGACGAGCAGCAGGAAATCACCCGGGAAGAAGTCCAACAAGGTGTTGGGCCGGGCGCCGGGCTCGCGGCCGGTCAGATGGCGCGAGTAGTTCTCGATGCCCTGGCAGAACCCCATTTCCGCCATCATTTCCAGATCGTATTCGGTGCGCATCCGCAGCCGCTGGGCCTCCAACAGCTTGCCCTGCTGTTCAAACTCCGCGATGCGCGCGTCGAGCTCCTCGCGGATGGCCACCGCGGCGCGCTTGAGCTTGTCGCCCGGGGTGACGTATTGTTTGGCGGGGAAAAACGTGTGGTGGTCGAGGCGCTCGAGCACCGCGCCGGTGAGGGTGTTGATGCGGGCGATGCGCTCGATGGTGTCGTCGAAGAACTCGACGCGGATGGCGATCTCATCCAGATAGGCCGGATGGACTTCGACCACCTCGCCGCGGACGCGGAACTTGCCGCGGCCAAAGGCGATGTCATTGCGCTCGAACAACATGACGATGAGGGAGTTGAGGAATTCCTCGCGGCTGAGGGGCTGGCCGACCCGGATGGGCACCATCATGTTTTCATAGTCTTCCGGTGAGCCGAGGCCATAGATGCAGGACACCGAGGCCACCACGATGGTGTCTGCGCGGGTCAGCACCGAGCCCATCGCGCCGAGCCGCAGCCGTTCAATCTCATCGTTGATTGAGGAATCCTTTTCAATGTAGGTGTCGCTGCGGGCGATGTACGCTTCCGGCTGATAGTAGTCGAAGTAGGACACGAAATACTCGACGGCATTGTGCGGGAAGAAGTTCTTGAACTCCGAGTACAGCTGGGCCGCCAGGGTTTTGTTGTGGCTCATGACCAATGCGGGCCGGCCGTGGCGGGCGATGAGATTGGCCATGGTGAAAGTCTTGCCGGAGCCGGTCACCCCTAGCAACGTCTGATGCCGGTTGCCCGCCGCAATCGATTTGGCGAGCTTCTCAATCGCCTGTTCCTGATCGCCCTCAGGTTGGTAGTCGCTGACCAGTTGAAATGCCATCGCTGATGGATTTTAGGTCGTGGCCGGTGGCTTGGCAAGGCCGCAAGAGCGCCGCAAAAGAAGCGACCAGGCGTGATGTCCGATCCGTCCGATCCGTCCGATCCGTCCGATCCGTCCGATCCGTCCGATCCGTCCGATCCGTCCGATCCGTCCGATCCGTCCGATCCGTCCGACGCTGTGGTCTCCGATTTGGCGCTGCCGGCCGCAAGGCCGCACCGAGGCCAGTGCGGACCCCTTCTTTGCGCTTGCTCCGGGCACGCGCCTGCGGCAGGTTGTGGTCATGCCTGCCGATGTCATTTCCTTGTTGCAACACCTGGTGCGGATGCCCTCGGTCAATCCGGACAACGCCCCCGGCACCGCCCACACCGGCGAGGAGGACCTCGCCAATTTCCTCGGCGGCTGGCTCGAGGCGCTGGGTGCGGAAGTGGCGCTGGAGGATGTGCAGGCGCGCCGCCCCAATGTGATTGCCAGGTTTGCGCCGCGCGACGGGCGGCCGCGGATTCTGTTAGGCCCGCATCTCGATACGGTGGGTGTGGGCGGCATGACGATTGACCCGTTCGGTGGCGAGCTGCGCGAAAACCGGGTGTGGGGGCGCGGCGCGGCGGATACCAAAGGGCCGATGGCGGCGATGCTGTGGGCGTTGCGGGAAAGCCGTGGCATCCTCGCCAAGCTGCCGGTGGCGGTGGATTTTGTGGCGTTCATGGGTGAGGAATCCGGCCAGTGGGGGTCGAAGGACTTCGTGGCGCGGCACGGCGCGGACTATATGTTTGCAGTGGTGGGGGAACCGACATCCATGCAAGTGGTGCACGTCACCAAGGGCTCGGTGTGGGCCACATTGCGCGCCACCGGCAAGGCCGCGCACAGTGCCCAACCGGAGCGCGGCGACAATGCCATCCTCAAGCTCACCCGTGCGCTGGATACCTTGGACCATCATTTGGGCCATGCCCTGGCCGGTTTCACCCATCCGGTGCTCGGCCGCTCCACCCTTAATGTCGGCGTGATCCGCGGCGGGTCCCGGCCTAACATCGTCCCCGATCTGGCGGAGGCCGAGCTCGACATTCGCGTCACGCCGGACTTGGCGGCCGCAGGCGGCGGCTTGCGCCTGCTGCGGGAAATGCTGGAGGATCACGCGCTGCCTGTCGAGATCACGCGGGCCAATGAGAATCCACCGATGGAAACCGCCGCCAGCCATCCAATGGTGCAGGCGTTGTTGGCGCTGGACCCGGCGATCCATCTGGCCGGCGCCCCATGGTTTTCGGACGCCGCCCATCTATCAAATGGAGGAATCCCAAGCATCTGCCTCGGGCCGGGCTCGATCGATCAGGCGCATACCGTGGATGAGTTCATTGACATCGCTGCCCTGCAGCACGGCGCCGCGCTTTTCGAGGCCTTCATCCGCCGGTTGTAGCTGCGGCAGTGGCTGCGCGCCCCCGGCCGCAGCGCCGTGGCATCGTGTGGGAACCGCCATTTCGGCTTCTTCTCTTGCCCTGCTTTTCACACGACACCGGGCAAGTGTCATGGCATGGTTCACAGCAAACCCTTGATCAATCGGCGGAATCCGCGTATTTGGTGCTCAGGCGCTTTTGCACCCGCAGCCACGCGCTCCCCCCCAATCTCATGAGCACGGATTCCGCCAAGCCCGCAGCCCCTTCCCCAGCGGAACCTAACTGTTCATGCGCGGCGCCCGGCGCGCTGCCGGATTGGGTGCCAGTGGGATCGGAACGCGACCCGAAATTTGCCTGCCGCGTCATGTCCGGAGTCGCCCCGGACGCCGCCCAAACGCAACTAAAACAACCCGCCAAACGGCGCAAACTCAGCCTCGACGACTACACCCGCGGCGTGCTGGCCGCCGATGTCGGCATTCTTTCGCGCGCCATCACCTTGGTGGAAAGCAACCACCCGGCCCACCAAGCACTCGCCCAACAACTGCTCACCCGCGTGCTGCCCCACTCCGGCCACTCGATCCGGGTCGGCATCACCGGGGTGCCCGGCGCCGGCAAAAGCACCCTCATCGAAGCGCTCGGCTGCTCGCTCTGCGACCAAGGCCACCGCCTCGCCGTGCTCGCCGTCGATCCGTCCAGCTCGGTCACCGGCGGCAGCATCCTCGGCGACAAAACCCGCATGGAAAACCTCGTCCGCCACCCGCTCGCCTATATCCGGCCGTCGCCCTCCGGCGGGTCGTTAGGCGGGGTCGCCCGCAAAAGCCGCGAAACCATGCTGCTGTGCGAGGCCGCCGGCTTCGACGTCATCCTCGTCGAAACCGTCGGCGTCGGCCAAAATGAAGTGACCGTCCGCTCAATGGTGGATTTCTTCCTCCTCCTCATGCTCGCCGGCGCCGGCGACGAACTCCAAGGCATGAAAAAAGGTGTCGTGGAAATCGCCGACCTGTTAGCAGTCAACAAGGCCGACGGCGACAACATCCACCGCGCCAACCTCGCCGCCGCCGAATCCAACCGCGTCCTGAGCTTCCTCCAGCCCGCCACCCCCGGCTGGAAAACCCGCTGCACCACTTGCTCCGCCCACCTCCCCGCCACCCTAACGGAACTGTGGCGCGCCATCGAGCAATTCGTCCTCGCCACGCGCGAGTCCGGCGCCTTTGCCGCCCGCCGCGAGCGCCAGGCCGTCGAATGGATGCACGCGATGATCGGGGAGGAACTGCACAACCGCTTCTTCCGCAACCCGCGCGTCCAACAACTCCTCCCCGGACTCGAACAACAAGTCGCATCTAACCAGATGCCCGCCGCCACCGCCGCCCAGCAACTGCTGCTTTGCAGCCGCACCCTGTGAGCACCGGCGGGCGCGCAGACCCGCCCTGGGCTCGCGCCGACGCTCGCACCCCGCCGCCCCGGCGCCAACGCGCCGCTGGCGCCTGGCAGCTCCACGCGCTCATCCCAAGTCGCGCGCCGCGGCGACGACATGCTGCGGGGTCATGCCGAGTTCTTGCATCACCAGCTCGGCCGGGGCACTGATGCCGAAGCGGTCGATCCCTAACACCTTGCCGGCCGTCCCGACGTATTTCCACCACAACCCGCTCACCCCAGCCTCGATGGCCAGGCGCCGGGTGCAGGCCTGCGGCAGCACGCTTTGGCGATACTCCGGGCTCTGGCGGTCGAAGCGCTCGAAGCAGGGCATGGACACCACGCGGACGCCCTCGCCGAGAGCGGCGGCGGCCACCATCGCGTGTTGCAACTCGGAGCCGCAGCTCAGCAGAATCGTGGTCAGAGCGCCGGTTTCGTGGCGGGCGATGTAGCCGCCGCGGAGCACGCCGTCGCGCCGCGTCGCCACCGGCAGCTCATTCATCAGGGGCACTGTCTGGCGTGTTAGAATCAAGGCTGTCGGGCCGTCGGTGCGATGCATGGCGACGACCCACGCGCCGGCGGTTTCCTCGGCATCGCCCGGGCGGATGACATCGAGGTTGGGAATGACGCGCAGCCCGCTGACGGTTTCGACCGGCTGATGGGTGGGGCCGTCCTCGCCCACGCCCACCGAGTCGTGGGTGAAAATATAGGTCACCGGCAGGCCGGCTAACGCGGCGAGGCGGATCGCACCGCGCATGTAATCGGCAAACACCAGAAACGTCGCCCCACTGGCGCGGAACAACCCGTCATAGGCAATCCCATTGCAGATCGCCCCCATCGCATGCTCACGGATGCCAAACCAGATGTTGCGCCCGGTGGGCTGTTGCCGCGAGAAGTCGCCGCCTCCATTGATATAATTCTTGGTGGACCCGTACAGGTCGGCACTGCCGGTTAGAAAATGCGGCATGGCCTTGGCCACCGCATTGATCGCCACGCCACCGGCGGCCCGCGTGGCATCCTTGTAATCGGCCGCAAACGCCGGGATCCGCTCGCTCAGATCGAGCGGCACGGCTTGCGCCACCCCATCGGTGAGTTCGGTGGCCAGCGCCGGATTGGCAGCAGCCCAGGCATCATAGGTGGCCTGCCACGCCACGAACTGGCGCAGGAGTGCCGCTTTGCGTTGCGCAAAAAACTCCTGCACTGCCGGCGAGACATAAAACAATTCCTGTTCCGGCAAGCCCAGCCCGGCGCGCGCCGCGACGCTGAACTTGGCGCCGCCCTCGCCGTGTCCTTTGGCGGTGCCGGCCACCTCGGCAATCCCCTTGCCGATCACGGTCTTGGCAATGACCACCTTGGGCCGGCCATTGTCATCGGCCTTGGCTTTTTCCAGCGCCACGGCGAGCACCGCCAGATCGTGACCATCCACCGTCACCGCATCCCACCCTTGGGACAGGAAATACTGCTCGGCGTTTTCGCTCTGCGTCACCGCCGCCATCGCATCCAGCGTCACGTCGTTGGAATCGTATATCAAAATCAGATTGTCCAACCCATTGTGACCGGCGAAGGCGATCGCCTCGCGTGCCAACCCTTCCTGGAGACAACCATCCCCTAACAATGCAATCACGTGATGGTCGAGGATGGTGTGCGCCGCGGTGTTGAAACGGGCCGCCGCGCGTTGACCCGAAAGCGCGTAGCCCACCGCGTTGCCCACCCCTTGGCCCAGCGGCCCGGTGGTGGCCTCCACCCCGGGCGTCTCACGAAACTCCGGGTGCCCCGGCGTGATCGAATGCAACTGGCGGAAATTTCTCACCGCCTCGCGCGACACCGCGTAACCTGCCAAATGCAGCCACCCGTAGAGAAATATCGACCCATGGCCCGCCGAGAGGATGAAGCGGTCGCGGTTGAGCCACTTCGGCGCCTCCGGATTGAAGCGCATGGCTTGGCCAAATAACACCGCCCCAATCTCCGCACTGCCCAGCGGCAGCCCGAGGTGGCCGGAAGAACAGGCGTGAACGGCATCAATGGCAAGGCCACGGGCCTCATTGGCGGCTTGTGCAAGCAGGTGAGTATTCATGATTTCAGAAATTATGCGTCGTCGCCGCATCGGAGGGCTTCCGGCAGGCGGCAGCGCCCAGCGTAAAAATCCCAGCCCGCTTGACAAGCCGGGATTTGACAAAGTTCCGTCACAGCTGCGCCGGCGCAGCCCGATAATTTCAACTTGGATGATTTTGATTGCCGTGGCCCGGCAACCTGCGCGTTGCGTCGACCCCGACGCCCGCCGCGGATTAGCCGGTTATGACCTCAGCGCATGCCGGAAAATGCCTGCAACGGCCGACCAGAACGCCGATGTCCCCTCGCCGCCGCGACTGCGGCGGCCCCCGCCGCGCCACCCCACAATGAATATTTTTCAAAATATCCTTGCCAAGTTGCCCGCTCTCCGGTTTCTTTCCGCCCTCACCGCGACCAACGACCCGTTCGTCTATCGGTTAGGACTCCAGATTTTCATTCTGGCAAGAAGGGTTCGACTCCCTTACGGGTCGCCATTTCCTCACGAAAACCTCCGTCACCAGCGGAGGTTGCTGAGGTTCTGGCACGCCCCCTCGCGCGCTTTGGGTCGCCACGGGAAAATCGCGAATGGTCCAGACCGGATTCCCGCCCTAGGTTGCTCGTGCCACCATGACCGCCCTCGACAAAGCCGAAGCCCTGCGCCGCCGCAAAGGTGGCGTCCCCATCGCCGCACTCACCGCCTACGATTACCCGACGGCCCGCCTGCTCGACGAGGCAGGCGTGGATGTCCTGCTGGTGGGTGATTCGTTGGGCATGGTGGTGCTCGGGTTTCCCGACACCACGCAGGTGACCCTCGACCACATGCTGCACCACCTCGCCGCGGTGGCCCGGGCCATGCCGCGGGCCTTCATCGTCTGCGATTTCCCCATCCACACCTACGACACCCCCGACCACGCCCTGGCCACCGCGCGCCGCCTGATGGCCGCCGGGGCCGAGGCCGTCAAACTCGAGGGGGGCACCGCGCAGGCGCAGAAAGTCAGTGCCCTCACTGGCGCGGGCATCCCGGTGGTCGGCCACCTCGGCATGTTGCCGCAGAGCGTGCTGGACGAAGGCGGCTACCACAAAACCGGCAAGACCCCCGCCCAAGCCGCGGACCTCCTCGCCGGTGCCGAAGCCCTGGTGGCCGCCGGGGTCTGCGCGATTGTGTTAGAATCGGTCGCCCCCGCCACCGCCCGCGACATCACCGCCCGGATTGCCGTGCCCACCATCGGCATCGGCAGTGGCGAGAACACCTGTGACGGTGAAGTCGCCGTAGTGACTGATCTGCTCGGCTCGTTCCCGTGGTTTGTCCCGCCCTTTGCACGCCCCCAAGCCAACCTCGCCGATGCCATCCGCCAGGCCGCTGCCAAATATGTGGCGCGGGTGACCAACCGCTCCGACTCACCCGGCCCTAGCCCGCGGTAGCTGCGGCTTCCCAGCCGCGGGACCCGCAGCCCGTGGCTGCGCGCCTCTTGGCCGCAGTCATCTTATTCCCACGGCCCCCGTTCGGGTGATTCCGCATTTCCGCGCGTTGTCACAAGTCAAGTTCCGCAACGAGGGGCCGGCTCCCCGGTTAGGAAAAATGTTGGTTTGCGGGAGCTGCCCCCAAACCCATGCGCATCGCCCGCCAGCCTCACCCGATCCCCTTCTGCAAATCCCTAACACTCCACAGCAGCCCGGCCGCGGCGGCGGCTGCCGCGTGGCCCCGCAGTTTCCGCGCCCCGCTCGTGCGCTTCTCCCCAAACCGGTCCCGGCACGCCTGAAACACCCCGTCCACAAACGCCCGGCTCCCGATCACCGCCCCATCCGAAAAATACCTCACTCGCAACCGCAGCATCTTACCCAGCGCCACATCCCGGCCCTGCTCAAGTTGTGTCAGCTCCGCTTCCACTGCTTCTTTTTTCATTCCCTTCCTGACGACCTTCACTTCCAGTTTGCCGTCCTCGCCCGCCACCTCCTGCAACTTCTCCTCGCCTTCTGCTAACAAAAGCATCCGGTATTGCCTCGACACATTGCCTGCCCAGTGCCGCGCGTCCGCAGCATATCCC
>CAIZNN010000271.1 GCA_903934285.1 Akkermansiaceae bacterium
CACCATCCTCGACGCCAACGGCCTCATTCTCCTCGATTTCACCTACACCGACAACGCGCCGTGGCCGGCGGCGGCCGATGGCGGCAGCGCTGGCTTGCACCTCATCGGCGGCTCCGCCGCTGACCCGCGCAATTGGTTTGCATTTGCCCCGGACCCCGGCCAGATCATCGCCGACCATGACGGTGACGGCCAGGACGACAGCTACGAATGGCTCGCCGGGACCGACCCGACCTCGGCCGCGAGCTTCTTCCATCCCACCATCGCCGCCATGCCAGCCGCCGCCGGCTTCACCCTGACCTTCCCCGTGGCAGCCGGCCACCGCTACCGGATCGAGCGCTCCGCCGATTGCCTCCAATGGCAGCCCCTGGCCACCGGGATCACCGCGACCCAATCCGGCACCGCTACCATCAACGATGCCGCTCCCCATCCAGCTTGCGGCTTCTACCGCGTCGCCGCCTCGTTTGCGCCATGATGGCTCTGTTTCACCCGCAGCGACCTTGCTCCCTCCCGCCGATCCCCAACCATAACTATCTCATGCGCGGCCACCCCAAAACCAGCCTTGGAATCATCCTCGTGTTATGCGCCACGGTGCTCGCCCGCGGGGCGATTCTGCCCAATCCCACCATCACGGCAGCCAGCGCGGGTTCGTCGCCAGCCAACGCCGTGACCGGCATTTTCGACAACTTGTCGGAAGCGACCGATTACCGCACCAACGCCGCGGGCAACACCACGTTCATCGAGTTTGACTTCGGCACCCAAGTCACCATCGATGGATTCCTCAATGTGACCCGCAACAGCACCAGCAGCATGGTGACCGGGTCGCGGCTCATCTTCGACAACGACGGCGCCACCGGGTTCTCAGCCGCCACCGACAGGGTGGTCGTGTTCAACGCGGCCAGCACCGGATCGGTCGGCCAGGGCTACCTCAACCGCTTTGCGCCGGTAACCGCACGCCGGGTCCGCTGGGAAGTCACCGCCAACGCTGGCGGCAGCCAAAATTGCGGCGCCATGGAAATGCGTTTCCTGGGGACAGCCACAGGCACCACGCCCGTGGCCGGCGTCGGCGTCACCGCCGGCTCGCCCGCGCTCGACGCCTATCACGCGCTGGCCAACGCCAGCAACGGGCTGGCCGGACGCACCACCCCTGAGTACCCCAGCATCCTGCCGTCCGTCGGCTACGCCAGCAACGCAGGCGCCACGGCCACCTTCGTCGATTTCGACCTCGGCCAAACCAAACTGGTCGCGGGGTTTGATTTTTTCGACCAGCTCGGCACCGACCAGCGGGTCAATTCCTTCATGCTGAGCTTCAGCAACGATGCGGGGTTTATCGCCCCCGTTGCCACCCGCTCCTACTCGAACAGCGGGTTTTCCCTCTCCGATGCCTTTGCCGCCATCCCCGCCCGCTATATCCGCTACCAAGTAACCTCCTGCGCCGGCACCAATCCCGGCCTGTCCGAATTGGTGTTCTATGAGGCGGCGGGCTCAGGCCTCGCCACGGCGTTTTCGCCCGGCGCCAATCCCAGCCAAAATTGGCTCCACGGCGAGAAAGCCACCCCGCTCGCCAAGGACCTCACCGCCTATCA
>CAIZNN010000272.1 GCA_903934285.1 Akkermansiaceae bacterium
ATATCGTGGCGGTCGACACCAAAGGCGCCCCTGCCGTGGTGGTCATGAAGCAAGCGGGCGTGGCGGTGTTGCGCGCGGCTACTCCCGTCACTGCCGAGGTGGTGTATTCGTCTGGCGAGAAACGCGCGGTGACCCTCACGCCGGAACCGGCGGTGGCGCTAACGGGCGAGTGGGCGGTTTCCTTTGCGCCGAAACTCGGCGCGCCATTCACCAAGTCGGTGCCGGAGTTGATGGATTTCAGCAAGTCCGACATCAAGGATGTGAAGTATTTCTCGGGCACGGCAACGTACCGCAAGCAGGTGGTCATAGCCGCCGCCTCCCTGCAAAGCCGGCGCACGGTGTTGGATTTGGGGTTGCTCAATGACATCGCGCAGGTGCGGGTCAATGGCAAGGATGTCGGCGTGCTGTGGTATCCACCCTACACCGCCGATATCACCGATTGCCTCAAAGCCGGCGACAACCAGCTCGAAATCGCCGTGACTAACAACTGGGCGAACCAGCTCATCGGCGATGAACAGGAACCCCGCGATTTCCAGGTCGGTAACACGGTGGATTGGGGCGCCGGCAATTTCGGCGGCCCGTTGGCCAGCTATCCGGAGTGGTTCATCAAGAACCAACCGCGGCCGTCCCAAGGGCGCAAGACCTTCACCACTTGGTTGTACTACACCAAGGATAGTCCGCTGCAACCCGCGGGCTTGGTCGGCCCCGTGCGCTTGGTCACCCAAGCGGAAGCGGCATTGTGAGAAGAAAATACCAGCCCCGCATCTATCAAATCGAGCAGCTATGACAACTCCCATCAAAGGCCAAACCCCGCGCCGCGTGACGGCCTGCCTCCTCGCCGCCGTGGCGTTGTTGTGGACTCAGCCCGCGATGGCGGCGGAGGCTGTGCCGCCCGCAGGCGAGCCCACGGCTGGCGCCTACGTCGGGCTGCAACCGGGATTAGGCAGCTTGCCGGTGCTGGGCCACGGCCGCACCCGGTCGATTTCCGCCGAGAACCCGACCGGAGCCAAGGGCAAGGCGGGCATGGCGATTCCCAATCCCGCCGAGCTCAAGCCTGTCGATGGGGCAAGGAACGCCGACGACCTTGGCCAAGGGTGGAAAGTCAGGCCGTTCATCCGGGTCAATGCCGGTGAGACGGCGGTGCTCATGGATGTGGCCGGATCGGGGGTTATCCAGCACATCTGGCTGGTCGACAACATCAACCGCGGCCTGGTCATCCGCTTCTATTGGGATGATGAGGAGACCCCCTCAGTGGAGGTGCCCGTCCCGGATTTCTTCGCCGTGGGCCACGGCAAGGTTGCGCCGATCAATTCCCTGGCTGTGACGGTCAATCCCAAAAATGCCATGAGTTGTTATTGGCCGATGCCGTTTCACAAGCGGGCGCGGATCACCCTGACCAATGAGACGGCCAAGGATGTGACGTTGGTGGCCTATCAGATCACCTATGTCGAGACGGCACTGCCCGCCGCCACCGCCACCTTTCATGCCCAATACCGCCGCGCGCTTACCGGCGAGCAAAATCCCTACGTCATCCTGGACGGGGTAAAGGGCCGGGGTCGCTACGTGGGCACCTTCCTCGCCTGGACCCAGATGGAGAAGGGTTGGTTCGGGGAAGGGGAGATCAAGTTCTATCTGGACGGTGACGATCCCTTCCCGACGATCTGCGGCACCGGCACCGAGGACTATTTCCTGGGCAGTTGGGGTTTTCCCCAGGCCTATTCGACGGCTTACTCGGGCTCGGTCCTTCCGGCTAACGAAAATGCCGATCCGCCGCAATTCTGGAGCCTTTACCGCTGGCATATTCAGGATCCCATCGATTTCGAACAGGACCTGCGGGTGACCATTCAAGCCTTGGGATGGGCCCCGAAATATCGCAAGCTGGCCAAGGACGTCATTTCCTCGGTGGCTTACTGGTATCAAGCCGCAGCCCACGCGCCGTTTCCCAAGTTTCCCGCGCTCGCCGAACGCATCGAGGACCCCAGCGCCCCCGCGCTCAAACTCGCCGGCGCCCTCGAGTGCGAAACCCTCGAGATTGTCGCCCGCAGCCCGGGCCTCACCGCTGAGGCGCAAAATCTGCGGGCCTACGGCAGCGGTTGGAGTGGCGATGCCCAGCTCTTTGTCCATGGGCAAAAGCCCGGCGACTTTGTCGAAATCGCAATCCCGGCGGGTGAACCGGGCGCGCGCAGCGTCGCCATCCATGCCACCAAAGCCCCGGATTACGGGATGCTGCGCTTCACCGTCAACGGCAAGGCCGCCGCGGTGACTTTCGACGGCTACGCACCCCAGGCCAAAGCCGCAGGCCCGCTCAGCCTCGGCGTCCACCAGCCGAAGGATGGCAAGTTCATCCTGCGCGCCGAAGTGGTTGGCGCCAATCCCGCGGCCACCGGCAGGCGGCACCTCTTCGGGCTCGACTGTGTCATCCTGCAGCCGCCGCCACCATGAATCGCACCATCCAACGCCCAACCCGTGCCATGACTGGCAGCGGTCCCATGGCTCGGCAACCCTGGGAATTTCCAACAAAACCACCAAATCACAAAATGAAAAAAACAACTAACGTCAATTCCCCGGCGGGGAGCACATGGCATCATGTTTGCATAGCGGCACTGTTGATTCCGACGCTGTCAAGCTGGAGTCTGGCGCAAACTTCGGTGGCAAAACAAGGCGATTCCGTCGTGTTGCAAAACGGCTTGGTCAAGGTTGAGTACGAACTAACCAAGGGGACCTACACGGCAACCGGCTGCAAGGACAAGTCCTCCAACCTCATTGGCGCCGCGCTGCAGATCAACGATTATACTTCCGATGCGGCCGGGCTCACCCGCACTTATCAAAATGCTGCCGTCAATGATGAACTCGGCGCCGGGCAGAAGCTGACGGTCACCACCTCCGCCAGTGGTCGCCCCGACCTGATCCTGGAGCTCAGCTTGTATGATGGCAAAAGCTTCATCGTGTTGAATGGCGGGGTCAAAAACACCCTGCCTCAACCGCTTGTCATCACCTCCATCAATCCGGTCCTGCATGCCAAGGCGTTCGACGGGGTCAGCGGCAAAACCGACCTGCGCATGCTCAACGGCCCCGGCGGCGCAGGCCTCGGCCCGCGCATGGACGGCGTCAAGGAAGAGGTCGGCATGCAGACCCGCGTCCACACCACCAACACCATGGAATGCCCGAACAACTTGCTGGCCACTTTCATCAGCGCCGGCCAGCGCAAGTCCATCGTGGTGGGCGGGCTGACCTATCACGACTACGGCAAGATGGCCAGCGCCGCGCGCGTCGGCGCCGACGAGCTGGTGGCCGGCATCCTGAGTTGGGATGGCGCCGGCAAGCAGGTCGATCCGGGCGTGTGCTACCTGCCGGATGACCGCTATTATGTCGACTTCCTCACCGCCAACCCGTTCGAGGCACTCGAACAATATGGGCTGGCGATCCGGGCGGCCCAGAAAGTCAAGCTCATGATCAATGACTTCCCGACCGTCGATGGCTGGTACGTCGCGGTGTTCAGCGGCGGCGGCTCCGAACCTAACAACACGGCCGGGATGGTCGCGCAGATGGACGCGGTGGTCAAATCCGGGTTCCTGCGCTACAGCAAAGTCGGCATCAGACTCATTCCCGACGACTACGGTGCCAACAACGAGCAGGGCTGGTGGGACGACTCGCACTGGCAGCAATACGGCCACTACGTCAAACCCTACGAGACCACCAAGAAGTGGGGACAAGCGATCATCGAGCGTGGCGGCCTGCCGTTCACCTACTGCCAGACCGGCTGCAACTCGCGCGACTTCATTGCCGCCCATCCGGATTGGTATTTGTACAATGACAGCAAGCGGTTGTTCAATGCGGACGGCAGTTTGAGTTATATCAAAGGTGCGCTGGACTACACCGATCCGGGGTTCAAGGCCCACATGCGCAAAGTCTATGAGAACTTGCGGGACGGCGGCTTGGCCGGGTTGATGTTCGACTACCCCGAGAACTTGTTCCGCCAGGACCGCGGCTTCGAGGACAAGTATGCCACCGCCGCAGCCGCCTATCGGACGATCTTTGAATTGCCCAAATCCGTCCTCGGTGCCAATTGCTTCACCGATGAGCGCAATGTCTGGGCCATGCCCAATGGCCGCAGCTGCTTCTCCGACGTGACGGCCGGGGTGGTGGACTCGCAGCGGGTGTGGGGCGACACGGATTTCGCCACGCCCGAGATGATTTCGCGTTGCGGCCACCGCTGGTACAAGAACCGGGTCATCTTCACCTACGACATGGACTCGAAGAACCTGTTCAAGGTCTCGCCCAACAACCGCGACGGCCTGCGCCAACTGCTGACGATGGTCTACACGGTGGCACCGCGCTTCGTGCTGGCCAGCAGCTTCAGCAAGATGACTCCCGAGCAGATCCACGACCTGTCGCGCATCTATCCGATCCATGACACGCCGCGCAGCGCGCGACCGCTGGATGCCTTCACGCGCGAGGACGGCATTCCCCATATCTACGACCAGATCATCGACGACAGTTGGCACCAGCTCGTTTTCTACAATCCGGACGCGGCGGCAGCCGGGACCGTCAGCGTGGACATCGGCAAGGATACCTCGTTTGGCGGGATGGGGCTCAAGGCCGACAAGAGCTACTATGTCTATGACTTCTGGAACGACGCGTTCCTGGGCAAATTCGCCGGCGCCGGCAAGCTGGAACAAGTGCTGCGCCCCGGCGAGGTCAGGATGATGTCGGTGCATGAGGTGACCGACCATCCGCAGTTCATTTCCTCCAACCGCCACGTGATGCAGGGGTATATGGATGTGCTCAAGACCGCTTGGGACCCGGCCACGCGCACCCTCAGCGGCACCTCCAAGGTGGTCGGCGGCGAAACCTACAAGCTCGTCATCGCCACCAACGGCCTCAAGCCGGCCAGTTGCTCCGCCCAGGGCGCCAAGGCGGAAGTCAAGCTCAACGAACCGGCGAGCGCCGGCATCGCCGTGCTCAGCCTCGAGCGGGCCGACAACGGCACGGTCGACTGGAGCGTGACGTTTTAACATGCTAACACCAGCCCGCACCACCATGACCGCCACCCCACTAACAAGCGTGCCGCAGCCGGCACGGTCCTGTCGCAACCTCGCTGCCGGAGCGGCCTTGATGCTCGCCTGCGGGCTCAGCGCGGCGGCCCAGCCAGCGGCTCCGGCCACGGATTTGGCGGGGCAATTCGCCGCCCCGCCGATGGCGACCAAACCGCATGTGTGGTGGCATTGGATGGGCGCGGATTTTTCCCAAGCGGGGATCACCAAAGACCTCGAGGCCATGCAAGCGAGCGGCATCGGCGGTGCCACCATCTTCAACCTCGGCGCGGAAATTGGCAATGTCCCGTGGCCGGAGCACACCTATCGCGGCAAGGCCTATTGGGACGCCATGCGCCATACCATGGCCGAGGCAAAACGCCTCGGCCTGGAAATCAGCCTGCTCGGCACCCCCGGCTATTCCACCACCGGCGGCCCGTGGATCGGCCAGGAGCGCGGCATGCAGAAAGTGGTCTGGAGCATCACCGAAACCGACGGTGGCAAACCACTCACCCTGGCACTGCCGGCCATCGGCGGCGGCGCGCTGGGCCGCGCGATTGCGACGTGGGCGGTTCCGGTCAAGGCGGATTTAAGCGTCAAGGATTTGGTGGATGTCAGTGCCAAGGTCGATGCAGCGGGCACCTTGACCTGGCAGGCACCGCCAGGGAAATGGAAGATCTATCGGTTCGGCTATGCCCCCACCGGCAAGGCGCCCCACCCGATCCCGGAAGATATTGTCGGGCACACCTTTGAAGTGGACAAGATGAGCGCCGAACACAACCGGTACAACTGGCAGAATGTGTTAGATCCGATCAAGGAGAATTTGGGCAGATATATCGGCAAGACCTTGAAGAGCATCACCATCGACAGCTATGAATCGGGCGATCAGAATTGGACGGCGGGTTTCAGGGATGAGTTCATCAAGCGCAAGGGCTATGACCCGTTGCCGTGGCTGGTGACGCTGGGCCAGCCGTTGGTCCATACTTGGTTCTTTGATGCCAACCGCCGCGTCAGCATGTATGCCTTGAGCGGCCCGACCACTTATGCCACGGAATTATCCAATCCGGCGCTCACGGTGCTGGGCAGCGCTGATGAGACCAAGCGGTTCGAGTGGGACTACCGCGATGTGATCAGCAATTTGTTTTTCGACAACAGCTGGGAACTCGCCAGGAAGATGTGCAATGCTGCCGGCCTGCAATTTTGGCATGAGTGTTACCGTGGGCCGTTTGACCGCAATCAAGGGGTCACCGCCTCGGACCTGCCGATGTGCGAGTTTTGGCCGGAAAAGGGCAATGTCAACGCGCCCACCATTTTCCCCTCGGATGTCGCCGCGGCACAAGCCGCCGGCAAAACCTTGGTCGGCGCCGAGGCGCTTTCCGGTAGTCCAGATCTGAGCAAGTGGACCGAGGATCCCGCCTTCCTGAAAATCTTTTGTGACGAGGCCTTTGCGTTGGGGATCAACAAGTTCATGGTGCACCATTGGACGCATCAACCGTTTGACGACAAGTACCAGCCGGGACGCACCATGTACGCGTGGGGCTCGCACTTCGGCCGGCATCAGACATGGTATGAGCCGGGCAAGGCGTTTTTTGCGTACTTGGGGCGCTGCCAGACGCTGCTGCAACAAGGCGAGCGGGTCATCGATTACCTGTGCATGGACCAGTTGGATGGCGAAGCGGACCTGGTCGCCAAGGACACGTTTCTGCAAAGCGACATCAAAGTCAAGGACGGCAACATCGTTTTGCCCACGGGCCGCAGTTATGCCTTCATGGTGTTTCCGCGGGA
>CAIZNN010000273.1 GCA_903934285.1 Akkermansiaceae bacterium
ACGCTCGGCGGCGGCAGGCGCCTGCTGGCCGCCCAGCAGCGCGCCCAGCGTCGCCGCGATCAGAGTGAAGCCCCGCCACTTGCGGCGCAGGGGTGACGCGGACAAAACAGGGCTAACAGGTGGCATGGCGGGTGGTGATGGCATGTTCATTAGATAGATGGAATGGATTGTTAGAATAAGTGGCTCGACGACGCGGGTGGTGGTGACTCCGGCGGCTCAGGGACTGGCCGGCAGCACCGGCAATTGTTTGGCTTCGCCGGCATTGAGCAGGCGCACTTCATGCAGCGACATCGTGTACAAACTGCCGGGCGGGTTGACCGTGTGGGTGCGCACAAAATTGGCCGAGTAGCACAACCAGAAGCTGAGCCCGTCGGGGCTGATGAATTTGCTCGGGATGTTGACGAAGTACGCCTGGGTGCCGAAGTCTTTCATATAGGTCACCAACTGCCAGGGGCCGGTGATGCGGTCGGCCACCAGGATGCTGGTGTCGAAGCGGCTGGTCGTCTCGCGGCCGTTGGTCATGCACATGATGAACTTCCCGAGTGGTTTGTTATAAGTGATGGTCACCCCGCCGCAATGGTTGTTCCAGTCGAGCAGCGGCTTGATCTGCGCGTAATCCTTGCTCCACTGCGGGTCGCCCTTCGCGTTGTTACCGGCAAAATATTCGTACTGCGAGGCGTCATTGATCGTCTCCGGACTGGGCGTCACCCGGGTGAGATAGATTTGGTCGCCGGTGATCCAGCTCAGATTGGCATTGCGATCGACTTGGTCGGCTTGGGTTGCGCCGTGGCAGACCAAGTACATCTTGCCATCGGGCGAGTGTTGCATGTTTTTGCCGAAGTCCACCACATGCGGCACGCCGAGCTTGAGCGGCCCCTTGAATGTGGCCGGTTCGGGAAACATCGTTTTGCCCGGCTCGCAGCCCCACGGCGATGGCGTCCAGGTCTTGCCGTTGTCCTTGGAAACATGAAAGCCGGCGAACGGCCCGAGGATCGGCCAGTTCAGGCCGTACGGCGCGCCTGCCAGGGCATAGGTGCCGACATACCAGACCCCGTTGAAGTGCAGGCTGGCACACGGGTAACGCCCCTCGTAGGGTGCCGGCGCGCCCGCGATGAGCCCCGGCTCGATGAGTTTCAATTGCCGCACGTCATCCCCTTCGATGATGGCATGGCCGACGACAGCACCGCCACCGCCGGACCACGATTTGATTTTTTCGATTGATCCATCCGGTTTGACCTGATCGACGGTGCCATCGGTGAACGGCGAGTAGAGCCGGCCATCCGCCCCCCATGAGGGGTACCAGGTGTCGGCTTCGCTGTGGTTGACTACGTTGCCGGTGAACCCGAGTGCCACAAAATCGGCGCTGCGCGCCAACGGGCAACCGTCGGGCACCAGCGTGGGCCACACCTTGGTGTCCGGCGCAAGCGGCGCCGCAGTGGCGCAACCGAGCAGCATGGCCGGCCACAGGATGCGGCCTGGGTGCCAGCCCGCGACCTGCGGGAACACGCGGTGGAAAGATAGGGTGGCGAGGGCAGCTAAGGCGCGGGGGGGAGTCATGGTGGCTTGATGTCTTGTCCGGGGAGGCTGTTACTGGATCATTTGGCGTGCAGTTTCACGAAGTTCACCAGCGCCTCACACTGGAAAAACCCGCTCCACATGTTATGGCCCTGGCCATGGGCGACGACAACTTCCATGCTGCCGCCTAGGGCTGTGTAACGTTCTTTCAACAGGCCGGAATTCGCGTCCAGCGGCACCGTCAGGTCAACATCGCCGTGGATGGCAAAGAACGGCACGCCGGCTTTCGCCAGACCCGCCAGACGGTCGATTGGATTGTGTTGTGCGAGCTTGGCTTGCAACTCCTCAGGCGTCATGGCGTAGGCATCGGCGGCCTTGCTGACGCCGGGGTAGCTGGTCAGGTTGCAAACCGGATAGATGCCGGCGAAGGCGCCCACCTTGTCCGGATTGTCAGCCATCCACGACAGCGTCATCAAGCCGCCGCGGCTGCGCCCGAGCAACACCGGGCGGCGCGAATAGCCGCGTGTCGCGGTCATCTCGTCATAAAGCGCCGTGAACAACTTGCGGCCCGCGGGGCTGCCGTAGGACTCACCCACATCAATGCCGGCAACCGCGATGCCCGCGGCGAGAAGCTGCTCGATCAACCACTTTTCATCCGGGCCGGGCAACCCGGGCAAGGTCGGCGCATACCACACCCACGGCTTCGCTGCCGCGTTGGCCGGTTTGTTAGACGGGATGAGGAAGGCGGCGTGCCCGGCCAAAGCAAACTCCTCGCCGGGCAATGGCAGATTTTTGGCGGGCACGGCGGCAAAGGCGGGACAACCGAGGCCGCATGCCAGACCTGCGGCAAGCACGATGGAGGATATTTTCTCGGGCATGATGATGTGTCTGGGTGCCAGATACTGGATCAATTGGCCCGACCTTTCAGCAAATTTCCCGGCATTTCGGGCATCGCCCGGGCAGGCCGTCCACCCCGCCGCGGGCATGGCAGCGTGCTTGCGTGGGGCACTATTTGAAAGCGCCCCATGTGGCGTTCATGGCGGGCTCGCCGGGGTCGTGGTCGGTGACGTGGACTTGATAGCGAAAAGTCGCCGTCGTGCCTGCCGCCATCTCGACGGGCCGCTCAAACAACGGGGCCGGGCTGAAGTACGGCATGCTTTGATCGACATACCAGCGGGCCGGATGGCGCGAGTTGGCCGGATGGTCGAAGATGGCGACCGCCGGCGCGTTGCTGCCCGCGGAGAGTTTGACCCAGCGTGTCGGTTGGCCGTGGATGGCCGGTTGGCCGGAGCGGCCGTCGCCATCGGTGAACGTCCACTTCCGCTGCTCGGGACCGAGGCGCAACGAAAAGCCCGCGTAGCCGGCGGGCGAGCGATCCAGCACCACGGCACCCACTGCCGTGAACGTGGACATCCACTCCATGCTGTAACCTTGTTCCGTCGGCGCGGAAACATCGACCACGCGTTTCTCCGTCAACACCGGCGCCCCATCCCACGGGTGGTAGCTCAACGCAAAGGTGATCCGGGCCGATCCATCGACACGGGTCTCCGCCGCCCAGTTGAGCAACTCGGTGGCCGCCTCACAACGCCCGGTCTTGGGATCTTCGTCCCAGTAGTTGAGCCCGTTGATGAGCTTCCACGACCACCACAAACCGCGGTGCCACGGATGGTCCGCCGGCCGCAAATCGCTCACCACCACCCCACCCGGCGTCGCCAGCGGATGAAAATACGGCTTGCCCTGCGCCGGATCCGCCACCGCTTGCCACAGGACGTTAGCCCCTCTGACCAGCGCCAGCGAGGTCGCCGTGCGGCGCCACGTGAGGGCCGTGGCATCGGCCGCCGCCGGGGCGGCCGCCGCACCAGCAGCCGCCGCTGGAACCGCAGGCGCGGCACTGGCGGCGGGAGCCTTGTCGGCCGGCGGGCTGACCCGCGGCAGCAGGCGGATCTCATGCAGCGACATGGCATAATGGCTGCCGACCGGGTTGCCGGGGCGGAAATTCGCCTTGTTGTCCCAACATGACGAGTAGCACAACCAACCTGTTAGGCCGTCCTTGCTGATGAACTTCGTGGGCAGGTTGACAAAGTAGGCATTGGGCCCGAATGCCGGCAGATATTCCACCAATTTCCACGGGCCGTCCACCGCGCCGGATTCCAGAATCATGGTATCGTGGGGCGCGTCACTCGCCAGGCTCGTGGCGCGGCTGATGAACATGAGGAATTTTTTGAGCGGCGCGACATACGAGACAGTCACAATCCCCAGCCGCCCCTCCCAGGTGAGCAGTGGCTTGACCTTGGCGAAATCGTTAGACCACTGGGCCTTGCCCTCGGCGTTGTAGCCGGCGAAAAATTCGTACGCCTTGGGGTCATTGATCGTGGCTGGCGACGGGGTGACACGCGCCATAAACACCTGATCGGCCATTTGCCATTCGAGTTGGGCTTCCCGGCGCGTCGCCCCGTGCGCCACGAGGTAAGCCTTGCCGTCCGGCGAATGCTGCATGTTCTTGCCGAAATCAACGAAGTGCGGGGCCCCGAACTTCACCGGCGCCTTGGCCGGGTCCTCGCCAAACAACGGCTGGGTCGGGGTGCAGGTGGTTTGCACCCAAGTCTTGCCCTGATCCGAGGAATACCGGAACCCAACAAACGGGCCGAGCCCGGCGGGCCTCCAAATCGAATAGGTGCCGTAATACCACACGCCATTGTGGCACAGGCTGCCACACGGGTAGCGCCCGATGTAGGGTGCCGGGTCCGCCTCGACGCGCGGCGCCACGTTGATGACCTGCAGGTTGAGCGGATCGTCGCCGACGATTTTCGCCTGGGCGGTTGCCGCCCGCGGCCGGCCGGCGAGTTCGTTGTTGCCGGAATTGCACGGGTAGCAGTCCTTGGGAAACTTGGGATCCTCCGGTTTGGCAAACTCGCCTTCGCGCGCAAAATGGATATACTTGTCGCCGTTAGCCAACACGTAGCCGTCGGTCCAAGGTGAGTAGAGGTTGCCGTCATCGGCCCAGGTCGGGTACCAGGTGTCGGCATTGGTGTAGTTGCGGTAGCGGCCGGTGAATTCGATGCCGGCCAGCGAGTCGGAGGCAGGAAACGGGCACCCCTCGGGCGTCTTGGACGGCCACCGGAAAGGTTTCATCTCCGTCTGCATCCCGGTGTATCCGGCCGGCGCATCCTGCGCCGCGGCGCTGAGCGCCGCCAGCGGCATGGTGATGGCCAGCAGGCCCGATGTCGCAAATGTTTTCATGGTCGGGGTTGTCATGGTTATGGTTTTCATGGTCGTGGTTTTCGGGGGCGTGGTTTTCGGGGGCGCGGGGACTCGTCATGTCCCGCCATCATGGAGCCAGATAGCGGAGGTGTTGACGCTTGGACTCGACGTTTTTGGTGAATCGTTTGAGGACGGCATCCAGCAACTCGGGCGGCATCTGGCTGGGGCCGCAATTGTCGCCCCAACCGTTTGACACCCCTTGCGGCAGCCCGTACTTCTCGGCGGCAATCTGGTTGTTGGCGGCGCCAGTCACCGGACACCAATTGCAACTCCAAAAACTGTTGCGGTAGTTGGCGAACATGCTTGGCCCCCAATGCTGCTCGCCCGCGCCGCTGTCTTGATAGGTGCCGTGCGCCACCAACGCACAACTGCTGGTGCCGTTATCGGCTGCCAGCAAAACCAGGTCCGGATTGCGGTCGCGATAGGATTGGACCATCCGCGTCATCTCCCCCACCAGGCTCATCATCGCCCGATCCGCATATGCCGGCCCGGCCGGGCCGTACGAGATGAAATCCACCGGAATGTAAAATGTCTCATCCCACACCAAGCCATCCACGTCCCGCGCGTATTCATCCAGCAGCGCCTTCATGTAGCCGCGGTACCAATCCCGCAACCCCGGCATGCTCGGATCCATCATCCAGGGTTGCCCCAGCGAGTCGGGCCCTTTCCAGCCGGGAAAGGTCTTGCCGGTTTTGTCCTTCAACACATAGTCCTTGTTGAAATCCGGCGCGCCTTCGTCGCTGTTGGTGCCGTCGCAAAAATATAGCAACACCCGGAACCCGAGGCCCTTCGCAAACTTCAAGCGCCGGTGCATTTCCGTTAGGCTCATGGGCACCTTGTAGGTGCCGGGAAATGCCGTCCACTCCTTGAGCAACTTGCCGGTCTTGTGGTCGTAGGCGTAATGCTGGAAGTAGTCATACCAACCGTGCAAACAAACGGCGACCCCGCCGCGCTGCGCCGCTGGTATCCGATCGGCCAGGGCCTTGAGATCCTTGAACCACCCTTCACCCTTCTGTGAGAGGTAATCATAGTAAACCAAATGAATCCCCTGGAGCCACGGCGCCCCGGGCTGAATCTCCGGTATCGTGCGGTAAAAACTGCGCACGATCCCGTCGGCGCCACCGCGGTTGAACTCCAGTGCCAGGGTGCGGCGTTCGGTGCGCAGCGGCACCACCGATCCGGTGTAGGTGGTGCGCAGCGCCACTTGCGTCGCAGCCGCAGTCACCCCGGCCTGCAAGTAGCCGCCGCAGTACGGATCGGCCGCGACGGACAATTGCAGTGCTGGCGGCGTGGCGGGCGCCTCCTTGGCGCCAAACACCAACCCCACCACCGGGATACCAAGCGCGTTGCACGCCACGGGACCTTTGGCGGCATTACCCAGCTCAAAGCGGCCCGCGCCGCCGCCGCCCGGCGCCAGCGGCCAGAGCTTGAAGCGGCCATCCCGTTCCGGCAGTCCCATCTGGCCGGCCGGCTCGCCTGCCACCTCGAAGCCACACACCGCCTCCACGTTGGCGGCCACCGGCTCCCGGAACGCGAGCTCGAAGTGACTGATGAGCACGTCCGCCTGCGAGTCAGCCGGCAGCGACGCCTTGAGGGTCGCCGAGCCGCTGATATTGAATCCCTTGTCGTTGAGACTAACCACATACTCCAGCACCGCCTCGCCCTGCCGCACCGCTCGATTCTTGAGTTCAACCTTGAATGGCAGGCGGGCGTGGTCGCTGGCATCTTCCAGCGTCAATTGCGGCTCCTTGATGCGCACCGCGCGCCCTGCCGCCGATTCCCACACCACCCCGCCGGCATCCTGCGGCACCAACCTGCCAGTGGCGGTGGCGGCGGCTTCAGCAGCGTTGAGAGCGCCGTGCACCCCGCACAATGCTGCTAGATAGAGCACGCTTTTCATATATCTGTGTTTATTCTTTGAGGTGGTTTGTGGGTCTGTGCTATTGCGCTTATTGGCTGACAACCGACTGGTTGAGGCCGGGTGCCGTGGCTGGCCACACGAGGGTTTTGCCAGCGGCGGTTTCGGCGGTGATATAATACTCGAAATCAGCCTGTGCCGGCGGCAACGTCACTTCATGCACGGCGCGGGCGAGGTGCCGCGACGGCACGCTCTGCCACTGTGCGCTGCCGAGCGGGCGGACCTTCACGCTGAGCGATTTCACCGGCTGGTTGTCGAGGGCGATGATCTTGAGCTTCAACGCCTCGCCCTTCGCCACGATGCTGCGCACCGTCGTCACAATGAGCCGCGGCGTGCCTTGATATGCCTTGGGCCAGGGTTGGGTGGCTTGCTTGGCTACCTGCGGCCCCCACCCCGGATAGTTCTCCATGGTGACAATTTCGGAGAGCGCGCCGGGGGAGTTGACCGATTCTAACAAGTACCGGTAGGTTTCCCCCCAGAGGCGGGCAATTTCCTCGGGCGGGGCCTTCGCGCCCATGGCGCAGCGCACTTGCGCCAGCAAGCGGTAATAGCTGAAGGTGTTGTGCCAGTAGGCGAAGCGCTCGAGGTTGCCGGCCCCGCGCACCCGCGCCCGCAACTTCGCCAATTCATCGACAAACGCATACTGCGGGGCCAACGCGCTCCATGGCGTGGCATTCGGCGTCAACTCGCCGACCGGACAGCCGTCGGCGGGTGCCAACGGCACCTTGCCATCGATGGCGGTGAACAGCTTGGCAATGTCGCCCGCGGCTTCGGCACCGAAATTGGCCAGGGCCCAGTCGGCGTAAAAATCGTCGCAGGGCAGGTCGCGGGGTTTGCCAGCGGTGTCGGCCTGCCAATCGCCAACGGCGGGTCCGCCGCAATTGAGCTTGCTGCTGAACCCGGGGCCATCCACGGCAATGGCAGAGATGCACGGCAACGATTTGCGCGCGATCAAGTCGATGGTCAACTCGCCGCCGCTTGCCGCCACCTCGTCAAAGGTCAGATCCAAGGCGGCGCACTGGCCGACCTTGGCTAAAACGTCGAGGTTTTCCACCACGGTCCGGCCCTGCAACTGCACGTCGAAGACCCGTTGGCCGGGCTCCTTGAAAAACGCCTCGCAAAACTTGAGGGTCACCTTGTACTTGCCGTCGGGCACCTTCACCTTGATGGTTTTGAGGTCGTAGCGGCAGGTGCGATACAGCAGCTCATCGGTGGTACCCGTGATTTTCACGTTGGGGAAATCGGCGATGGCGCCGGCCATCTGCCAAGCCGCCACGGGCGCGGGTTTCCAACTTTGATCCCACGCGGCCTGGGCCAGCGCCGAGATGTTAGGTGCGAGGATGTCGGTGCGCCATTGCAGCCCCATCAGTCCGGTGCAGCCATAGGCCGCGGCGTCCGCCGCATCGCGGCGCATCCGGCCGGCGAGCAACTGGACGCCGGCCAACCCTTGATAGACATCGCTTTCAAGCCAAGGAATGGCCCACTTGTCGCGGCCCTTGATGCGGCCGAACGCCGGGTCCACGACGATGGTGCCGAGTTCTTCGTTGAGGGTGCTCATGGCAATGTCTTTTGGCAGATCGGCATCGAACGCGGCGCGGTCATGTTTCGGGCCAAGCAGCCAGCCGGC
>CAIZNN010000274.1 GCA_903934285.1 Akkermansiaceae bacterium
CCGATGGCACGCCATCGCCGCCCGTGCCGCCGAGGCAGCTGCCGCCTTTCAAGGCCCAAAGCACCGTGGTGCGGCGCCTCGATGTCGTTGAGCCTCCGCCGATGCCAGGACTTCCGCCTGTCACGGGAACCATCACGCAGACGGTGCATCTGGTTGAGGATCCGGGGCTTGCCGATCCCCCGCCACCGCTTCCGGCGCTGCCCGTGACCGATCCCGCCGTGCAGGCGCGGATGGAGGAACTGCGCGTCAAATACCGGGAAACCCGGATCGCCTTCGTTTCCGCCACCGTGTACGACCATTCCCGCACGTATCTGCGATGCTACCCGAGTGGTGGTGGGGACAAGGAGGTCTCCGGGTGGTCGAACCTCGACTTCAATCATTTCTCCGGCTTTGCCACCTATCAGGTGAAGGGGACGGATGGAGAGATCCGGGAATACGCCCTCCTGATGGGCATCGGCAACACCGACACGGTGCGGACGGGGGAGTGGATGGCAAAACACGGCATCGCATACGAGGAATCCGAGGCCCCTGAATTGCCCGACCTCGCGACCGCCGGACCGGCTTTCGTCATCACGGAAGGGGAGACGCCTGACCAGGAAGCCATGGTCTTGATACAAGACATGCACGACCTCTACCGGGTCGAGGGCGCGAGGATGGCTGCTGCCTATCAGGCTCGGGTTATAGCCGAGGAACAACGGAAGGCGTTTTTCCTGGCCCATCCGCCAAAACCCAAGGATGTGACGGTTTTGTTTTGGGCCAGGGATCATCCGGCACGACCCACCACGCCGGTCAAAACGGAAGGGGGTGCCCAGTGAGCGCCACGTTGAAAACCGCCCGCCTGCTGCTGCCGCTGGCCATACTTGTCGTGCCGGGCAACGGCACCCCCGCGCCGCAAACACCAATGAATCTCACGCCCGTCGCGGCCGGGACGTGGGCCGCCGATTGGGCTGGCGTCGGCGGGAAGACCTATTTCTTCCAGTGGTCCAATGACATGGTGAGCTGGTATTACGCGCCGTTCCTTGACTTCGGCGAGGGGGACCACAGCTATGGCTGCGCCAGCAGCAGTCCGGGGTTCTTCGTCCGCCTCCACCACACGGACATATACGACAGCCTGGAGGAGGCCAGGAGCGCCGACTTCGATAGTGACGGCTTGTCCAACATTTTCGAGCTCACCTACGGCTACAATCCGTTTCAGCCGACCTCAACGGCAGGCGGCCCGGACGCTTCGCTCGACCCCGATGAGGACGGACTCGGCAACGCCTCAGAGCAGGCCGCCGGGTCGAACCCGATGGCCAAGGACAATCCGGCGGTGATGCTTGATGTCGCCGCCTACTGATACCACTCATCGCAAACAGCCCGGGCCATGCTCAAACAACTTTCACTTTGCCACCTGATGTCCTTGCGTTTCGCCCTTTACCTCCCGGTTCTTTGCCTCGGATTCTTCTCCGGCTCCCTCCGCGCGCAATCACTTGCGGACGTGCTTTCCTCGATTCAGGAGCGACAACGTGCCGTTGAGCAACGCACCCAGGTGAGCACTTATTTACCAACCGTGTCCGGCTCGACCGGTGCGGTGGCAGACCAACGACTCATCGCGTGGACGGGTTTGACCAACGTGGTTTTCCCGACCGATGAGAACCTCGCCTCGCTGGGGATCGAGGACTTGGTCGCGCTGCTCAACCAGGCGGTTGTCGAGTTCCGGCGTCTGAGCGGTTCGTATATGAATCTGCGTCCCGGGGATTTGGCGCTTAATGCGAAAATCGGTGCCATGCGGCCCTACTTGAGAGAGGATTTCCCGGAGCATGGCCGCGCGGATGCAACGAACTATCACGCCGTGCTATTGCAACTGGCCAAAGACGTGCTGCGCTTGCGGGTGCTTTCATGGCCGTTTGGTGGCAAGCAGCTAACCAAACATTACGACATCGACAAGTGGGAGGCGTTGGAGCCGGACAATAACGGGAACTGGGTGCCTGTCGTGATCAACGCCGCCAACTCGGTTATTATTCCAGAATCCGAATGGCAGCCGACGGTTCTCGGGGATGGCGCTCCTGCGACGGGCGATTCCGGCTCGTGGAGCTTTGCCTATTATGGCAGTGGCGCCTATCTTTCCGAGGAGGTCACCAGCGGTGCGAAGTTCGAGTCGGTGCTCCTTGACGACGCCCGTTCTCTGCGGTCTCTTTATGTTACCAAAGGGACAAAGTATCATTCGGAAGCCGCGCTTTTTTCCGGGGTGCCTAACAGGACAACCGATCAGATCGGCGGGAAGGTGGCGCTGCTGGCGCGTAACTCATGGAGCCCGGCGGCCACGGGTGATGTTTCGGCCCCCGCGTCATGGGCTGCCGATGATGCCGGCTACCGGGTCGTGACAGTCGCGCAGGATGCCAGTACGCCCACCGGATTGGATAACCCGCAGGTCACCGTGACGCTCGCGTGGTTCGATGTGGATGCCCTGTTGCCCGGGGATGAGGAAAAATTCGGGCTGCCCAGCGGCTTCCCCGACCTGAAGGCGAAACTGCAAGGGGAACTCAGCGGGGAAACCTGGAGTCTTGATTGGGAAAAGCGGATGGCCACGGCCGACGGCAGCAGCTCCAATGTCTGTGTTCTCCAACGTGCCCTTTACGCCCTCTGCGCTCCTGCCTTTGCCAGGGGACTGGATTCTGGCGCGAGAGCGGATGAGTTGGCGCGGAGTGCCGCAATGACCCGGCCGCCGGCCGGGGATGCCGGGCCGATGCTCCAGCCATTGCCTGGTTTGTTGGTGGGGGTTGCGTTGGGTGTCGGCCTCGAGGGTGATTCCGCCGGGTGGATCGGCGTTTGTCCCGGAGACGCCGCCTTTAACACCATGAGCGCAGAGTTCGTGGGCTTCGCTTCGGGGATCATATATCCTAACTGGGTTAACATGACCCCCCGAGCCATCCGTTTCGACCATGCGGCGAATCTGCGCTTTATCGGGGCGGCACAGGATTTCCACGTGGTGTATGCCACTTCACGCGCTGCGGAGTCACGCGGGGCGGCTTTGCCGGAACACGCCGCGACGGTTGCGGAAAACACCAACAGCGGTTGGGCAAACTTGTTTTTCACGGCTTGGGATCTGCCACGGCTGCGTCAGGTCGTTTCGCGCGATCTGATTGTCGATGTGACGCCACAGGGCCATTACACCAACGAGGTGAATATCTATCGGCGGCCGCAGACGGCTGCCACGGTGGACCGGACTCCGGGACATCTGGAAGTGCCGAATGCGGCGGATTTGATCCGGACCCTGGTTTTCTCAAATCCTGATGCCGGAACCGCAGCTTATCCTGACAAGGCGGAGAAGATCCGGGTGGCGGCCGGCACGACTTGTTACGAGGTGTGGAGAGATGGGCTCGATAGCGCTGGATGCCCCGCCACGGTGCGCTTCAAGATTGCGGCGGACCAGACCGTGTATTTCTCGAAGGTCATCGAGTTTCCAGCAAATATCGTGGGCAAGATCACCACGGAGCTCGATGGGCAGCCGCTATCGGTCGATGAGATTTTGGTCGCACCGCCATTGTGGAATTGGTGGGGATACCAAGCCCCGACGGTGATGCAACGCACGGCCGCAAGCGCCACGACAACCCTTACCAACACCTTCAACGGAGGGATTGGATCACAAGGGGGGCTATATCCCGCGACAACCGATATTGATTACCCTGACCGCCCGCACGTTTCCATCGCATGGAAAAACAGCGGTGTGGTCGATAGCACCCTGCAAGGTCTTTGGTTCACCCAATATGTGAGCGCTGACGGTGTACTCAAAGCCGAGCGCAAGTACAACGGATCACTGGTTGGCACCACGTGGACCACGTGGACCGCGTGGAGCGAGGGCGGGCGCATGGTCAAGACTTATGCGGCGGCGGACGGATTGGTGACGGGGATGACGGCGGCGGAAGTCGATTGGAGCGAACTCGAATACGGGACCCCGGGAACAGGCCTGCCCGGCCTGCCCCACCGCCTGACGCGCAAGGACGGCAGTGGCGCGACCTGGGCGTGGACGGTCAATACGGATGGCTCCACAGCGGTCGAAACCCGTGAGGGACTCCTCGCCAACGCAGCGGTAACCACAGGAACCAAGTCCGCCACGACCACCAACGCGAGAGGATACCTGACCAACGCCGCAGGATTCCTTGTTTGTGGCGCAACCGAAGTGAAAATCAGCGGCAGTGCGACACCGGACGGCGAGTTGACCACATGGGGGGCACCTTTGAAGGCCTTGGATTTCACCACGGGATTGACATCCTCGCGAGCCTTCGATGGCAACCGGGATCGGCTCGCCTCATTCACCGACGCACTCGGCGTGGTCACTGATCAGGCCGTGTATGATTCCGTCGGCCGCCTCACCGCATTCCAATGGGATCACAAAGGCGCAACCATAACTCACAATGCGTCCGGTTTCGGCATCGTCACCACATTGGCCATTCCCGACCGGTCACACTCATCCTCCCGGACATGGGATGCGATGGGCCGGCTGCTTGCCTCCAGCGTAACGGCGGGAGCAACCGTGAGCCAGACCATCACCCGTGACGCCAACTCCGAAACCACCGCCAGCTCGAACAGCGCGACCCAGGCGGCCTCCAGCACCAGCATCCGCAAGGCCGACGGCACGCTCGCCACCGCCACCGGGAGCACCCTGCCCTTCGGCGGCGTTGCGGGCGCCGCTCTAATTATTGAAGGCGGCCTGCTCAGAACCAGGGACGCCTTCGGAACTCAAGCGGCCACTTACCGAACCACCTGGACCGACGCCTTGGGGCGCGCTCGCAAAACCGAAATCCCGTCGGCTTCCGGCACCGG
>CAIZNN010000275.1 GCA_903934285.1 Akkermansiaceae bacterium
GTTGAAGTGAATGTGAATGAAACCGGCGACATGCCGGAATATGTGAGGATGTACCGGGGCAGCGCGGCGGTGAGAAAACCCTATGGCAGCGAATTGCGCCTGTTTGCCAGAGACCGGAGAATCCCCAGGACGGTCACCAACGGGCGGGGGAAAAACAGCCACCTGCAATATGTTGAGCCGATCGATGTGGATCTGGTCGGCACCGCCATCGCCATGTTTGGATGCCCGGAGCCATCAACCCTGGATGTCATCGAAATGATTGAACTTGGCGAGGGGCTTCCCCATCCGATGCTCAACGGGGTTTGGGTGAAACGCTCAAGCATCCCCGGTGAGGCATACCTGCTCAATGAGGGGGATCCGGCCCACAGCGCGAAATATGCCAAACTATGCGGCTTCAAATTGATCCATATCGGCGACGTGTTTCAAAGTTGGGGGCATTTCGGCCTCACCACCAAGAGGTTTCCCAATGGCGCGGAGGATATTCGCAAAGCCACGGCGGCGGCCAGGAATGACGGGATATCGCTCGGTGTGCATACCCTAACCATGTTCACCGGCAAGGATGACCCCTACGTAACCCCCGTGCCGAGTGACAACCTGTGCAAGACGGGCAGCTCGGTGCTAACCAAGGCGCTTGGCAAAGACGATGATGTGGTCATGATAAAGGACCCGGCGTATTTCAAGAACACCGGCTCCACCCACACCGTCAAGATCGGCAAGGAATTGGTGAACTACCGCAAGGTGTCCGACGAGGAGCCCTGGCGGCTTGTCGATTGCAAGCGGGGCCAATACGGCACCGCGGCAAGTTCCCATGACCCGGGCGCAACCATCGACAAATTAACCAACGACAGTTACAACGGGTTTTTTCCGGACATCAAGCTGCAGGACGCCTATGCCAAGAGATTGGCCGAAGTCTGCAACGAAACCGGCATCGACCTGATGGATTTCGACGGGTTCGGCGGCGGGTCGCCCACCGGCCACGGCAGTTACGGCGCGGCGCGCTTTGTTGAGACATGGTACAAGAACCTTGATAGATACCGCCTCACCTGCGGCGCGAGCACGTTTCATTACTACTGGCACGTTTATGCCTTCATGAATTGGGGGGAGCCGTGGTACAACGCGCTGAGGGAGAGCCAGGTGAATTACCGCATTGAGAACCAGCGGTATTTCGACCGCAATCTGATGCCCGGCATGCTCGGCTGGTTCACATTGAATCCGGAGTTCCGGCCTGAGGAAGTGGAATGGATTCAAGCCAGGAGTGCCGCGTTTAATGCCGGATACTTGTTGCGGGTGGATGAGCGGATTGAGAAAAACGGCTACAAGGACGCGCTGTTTGAAGCGATCAGGGAATGGCAGAGCGCGAGAAAGGCCGGGGCCTTCTCGACCGCGCAAAAAGCGCAAATGCAAAACCCGAAGAATGAATTCCACCTGGAAAAGGCCGGCGCAAACAGCTGGAACTTGTATCCGGTGCAGCTCAGCCGCGGCCATGAACACAAATTCAGGGAGGTGCAAACAGGCGAGCCGATAGTCACCAAGTTTGCACTTAACAATCCGTACCATGAGCAACCCCTGCAATTTTACATCACGGTGAGCAGTGCCGACAACCAAGCGGCGGCGAGCGTGTCACGGGTTCAATTCAAGATCAACGACTATCAGGACCTCAATCTCGATGTGGCATTGAAAGCCGGCGACCGGGTGTGTTGCGACGGGCAGAAGGTATATCTGTGCGACACGACCTGGAACAAGCTGCGGGTGATCAGCAGCGATAAGATCCCTGTCTGCGAAAAGGGCGACAACGCAATCGCAGTGAGCAGCGAATTCAGTGACAAAAACGCGCCAAGTCTCGGGATTGAGTTCAAGGCAACCGGCAGTCCGGAGAAAGTCGGCCAATAACAATCCATCATCCACCATTCATGAAGCAATCCCCGGATTCATCCCCCGCATGGTATGCGTTGCGCCGCACGCTGCCGCCATTCCGTTTTGAAGAACTGCTGGCCGAGTTGGTCGAACAGCTGCCGCGCTACGGGGTGGATGAGGTCATGATCCTCGAAGACACCGAGGAGTTGTTTCATGGGCATCCGACCCCGGCCACTGCCGCCGCGTCGGTGCGGAATTTGCATCGCGTCCGCGAGGCGCTCGCCGAGGTCGGCATTGCCTACTCGCTCAATCCGTGGATCACCCGCGGCCACGCGGACCGTGGGCGCGGCGCCTTGCCCGGGATGCAGACGGTGGTGCGCGCCGATGGTTCGCAAGAGACCTGCATTGCCTGTCCGCTGTGTCCGGTGTGGCGGGACAACCTGCGGCAGGTGTGGGCGATGTATGCGGCGACCCGGCCGCGCGCGCTGTGGATCGATGACGACATCCGCGACGTTGGCGACGATCATGAATGTTATTGTCCGCTGCATCTGGAGCGCTTTGCCAAAAAAGTCGGCCATCCGGTGACGCGCCAACAAGTGGTCGCGGCGGTTTTTCAACCCGGCGCCCCACATCCGTGGCGCGGGTGGTGGCTCGACATGCGCCAGGACGGGACGCTGGAAGTCATGCGCCTGTTGGCACAGGCCAGTGCCGGCACGCCCATCGGGCTGATGTCGAGTGGCGCGCGCCACCACTGCCGCGAAGGCCGCGACTGGGCGGCAGTGGCCGCGGCATTGGGCGACAACCTCCACAGCCGGCCGACCATGGGCAACTACTGGGAGTGGGGGCCGCCGCGCGGGCTTTATTTCAGCCAGGACTCGGTCAAGCTCACCCGGCATTGTCTGCCGCCGGGGACGGTGGACCTGACCGAGTTGGAAAGCGTGCCATTTTCGCGTTATTCCAAGAGTGTCGCCTTCACCTTTGCGCAGTTGGCACTCTCGTTTGCCTACGGCGCCCGCGGGGCCGCCATCAATATCTTCGACCACCTCGGCACGCCGATGCAGGCCGAAGCGCATTACGGGAAAATGCTCGGCGCGCGGAAAGCATTTTTGAATGCGCTGGCGCAACGGGCGCAACTGCCCGGCAGTTTCCGCGGCGTGCAACTCGTTTACCGCAAGGATGCCGGCCGGCTGATGCATCTCACCCCGGGCGCCGGCTCGGCCGCCTTGGCGGGTGAGGGCTATCCGGCACTCGAAGCCTTTGAGGCCGCCGGCATCCCAACAACCTATGATGAAAGCGCAGTGATGTTTCTCTGCGGCCAGCAACCGCGCACCTTGAGCGATGAGGAAATCGGGGTTCTGTTAGGTAAGGGGTTGTTCGTCGACGGCGCGGCGGCGGCTATCCTGTGCGAACGTGGCTTCGCCGCCGAGTTGGGGCTGGTGGCCGCGGCGCCACCCACGACCTTGGAACAAAATGGCATCATTTCCGGCGAGACATTCAGCCACCCGCAGTTCGGCGGCGGCCCCGACCTGCACATGAGTGCCTACCTGCCGATGGCCGACTACGGCGCAAAACTCTCGCAGCTCCAGCCGCTGGCGCACACGGAAGTTGTTAGCCACTTCTTCGATCCGGACATGCGGCCGCTGTTGCCGGCCATGACGGCGTGCGTCAACGCCCGCGGCGGCCGGGTGGTGGTTCACGCCTGGGATTACGCCTCGGCCATTGGCCCCGTCGGCATCTCGTTTCACAGCCCCACCCGCCAGCGCCAGCTCCACGGGGTGGTGCGCTGGCTGTTTCACAACCAGCCGCCGCTGTTGGTAAGCGGTGATGGGGTCTGGCCGCTGGTGCTGCGCAAGGATTGTCAGGACGGCAGCTTGCTCGCCTGCTTCAACCTCTCGCTCGATCCCTGGCCCGGCGCCCAATTTGAACTGCACCTGCCACGGCCGCCCGCCGATATTTGGATTCTGGACCCTTCCGGCAGCTGGCAACCGGCAGCAGCGGACGCCTGGCAGGCCGGCAAATTCACGGCACACTGCCCCATTACCCTGGAACAACCGCTGGTCATTTGGTTCAATCAGCAGCACCGCGCCTAACGAACAATCATGCAAACACCACCGACATCGCCGCCTGCCACCATGGCGACAGCCGATCCCGCCCCCGGGTTTGAAACCGCCCGCTGGATCGCCCCCGCAAATCTAACACCTGACGCCGCGCTGCCGATCTTTCGCAAGGAGTTCGTCATCGCCGCCGCGCCGCCCGTCAGCGCCATCCTGCGCGTGGTCGGTCTCGGCGACTACGATGCGTTGCTCAACGGCACGCGCGTCGCCGAGACGGGCATCAACCAAGCGTGGTCGCAATACGAGAAAACCCTCTACTATCGGGACTTCGACGTCACGGCGCTGCTTGTGGCGGGGGTCAACTGCGTGGGCGTGATGTTGGCCAACTCGTTTTGGCACAACCCCAATCCGCCCGCGGGGCGATACAACAAGGAGGGGGCGCAGCGCAGCGCGGACGAACCGTTCATGCTCTGCGCCGAACTCATCCTGCGCGGCGGCGACGGCGTGATCCAACGCATCGGCAGTGACGCCAGTTGGCAGACCAGCGGCGGGCCGCTGGTGTTCTCACATATCTTCGCCGGCGAGGATTTTGACGCCCGCCGCCAACTCCCGGGGTGGGACCGCGCCGGCTTTGACGCCAGCGGGTGGGCGCCGGTGCGGGTGGTGGCTGCGCCGCCAGGCGTGTTAGAGCGGCAATCCTGGATCGGTTTCAAGCCCTTCGAGTGCTTTGCTCCGGTGTCGGTGCAAGCGCCGGTGGCCGGGGTTTTCCTCTACAGTTTTGCCCAGAACTGCTCGGCGCAATTGCGCATGGAAGTGGCTGGCGGCCAGCCCGGGGCGCGCATTGCGTTGCGTTGCGGCGAGCATAAGAACGATGCGGACCGGCTCTTCGGCGGCTATGTGGTGGGATGCGAGGTGGTGACCGCCGGCCAGCCCCTGACCTACCAGTGGCTATCGTATTATCTCGGCATGCAATATGTGGAAGTGAGCGGCGCGGTGCCCGAGGGCCACGCCAACCCGGACCAGCTGCCGGTCATCAAACGGTTGGAGCTGGTGCATGTGCGCAGCGCCCTGCCCGAGGCGGGCACCTTCCACTGCTCCAGCGATTTGTATAACCGCACCCACCAGTTGATCGACTGGGCACTGCGGTCTAACATGAGTCACGTGCTCAGTGATTGCCCCCACCGCGAAAAGCTGGGCTGGCTGGAATGCGCCTATCTGCTCGCGCCGAGCCTCTCATACCGTTACGATTGCCGCGAGTGGTTCGGCAAAATCGCGCGCGACATCCGCGATGCCCAACAGCCTGACGGCAAAGTGCCGACCGTGGCGCCGAATTACCCGGCGGGCAGCTTTAGCGCTGGATTTGATTACACCTTGGAATGGGGCGCGGCGGCCGTGTTGCTGCCATGGCACATTTTCCAATGGCATGGCGATGCGGCAATCCTGCGCGCCAACTTTGACGCGATGCGGCGGTTCACCGACTTCATCGGCACCCAAGCCGTCGACGGCATCGCGCCGGCGGGGGGCCTGGGCGATTGGTATGACTACGGGCACGGCCAAGGGACGGGCGAGTCGCGCTTCACCCCCGCGGATTTGTCCGCCACCGCGACCTGGGCACTGTGTGCCTTGACGGTGTCGCGCAGCGCCGCGGCATTGGGGCGGCCCGACGAGGCGGCCCGCTATCACGCGCTGCACGGCCAAATCGCCGCGGCGTTCCTGGGGCGGTTTCGCGACCCGGCCAGCGGCAAGTTGCGGCATACCGGCAGCCCGCAATGCTCCAATGCCTTGGCGCTGTGCGCCGGGTTGGCGCCGGCGGGGGATCAGTCGGCGCTCATTGCTGACATCATCGCCGATCTCGAGCAGCGCGATTGGCAACAGACACCCGGCGATGTCGGCCATGTTTATCTCATCCGTGCCCTGGCCGAGGCCGGCCGCTCCGATGTGCTGCACCGCGTGTACAGCCGCGACGGCATGGGCAGCTACGGCGGCATTCTGCGCAAAGGCCTGACCGCCCTGCCGGAAACCTGGGACGCGACCATGGACGGCATTCAATCATTGAACCATTGCATGCTCGGCCACGTGATGGAATGGTTTTACGGCTACGTCGCCGGCATCCGCCAACACCCCGATAGCATCGGCTGGCAGCGTGTCCTGATCGGTCCCAATCCGGGCACCCTGACCGCGGCCGAAGCCACCGTCCAGACCCCGCGCGGCCGCATCGTCAGCCGCTGGCGCAAGGAGGGGCAGAAGTTCCATCTGGA
>CAIZNN010000276.1 GCA_903934285.1 Akkermansiaceae bacterium
GCAGGTGCTCCAGCAAGCGTTCCTCGCCGCCCGGGCCGGCGAATTGCGCCACGAACTCGTCGTGGGCCGGCACCCGCGCGAGGATATGAAAATGGTTGTCCATGACTGCATAGGTGCGGATTTCCACCCCGGCGAAGCGGGCCAGCCGCCACATCAGGCGGCGCAGCGCTTCCTTTTCCGTCTCGCCGAGCAAGCGTTCGCCGCCCGCGGTGCGGCTCATGATGTGATAGCTCGCCCCTTCTGCTGCACTCAGCATGATCCGCTGCCGCCCGCCCTTCCAGCCCCGTGCAAACACCCGGCCAAGGCACGCCCCCGTCGGCAATTCAATCCGTTCCAAGGGTGAGAGCACTCGTGGCTTGGGTTCCATCGTCGCATCCATCCTCTCCGCCGCCTCCGCCGCTTCGCCCGCCTCCGCCTCCCTGCCTGCCGCCAGCGCCGCAGCTCCACGCCGCCTCGTCCCGCCGCCACCAGACCTGCTATCAGACAAGCGATTCAGCACTCCCAACCAACGATCCGACGCATTCATCCGCCGAGTAAATTGGATCCAGTCACCGCTGTCAACCACAGAATGGCTGGCATCATGTTTACAGCCGCCGCTGTCAAGTTCAAAATGGCTGGCATCATGTTTATGCTGAAACGCCCTGCCGCCGCCCGCCTAAAATCAGTTGGGGTCCTGGCTTGCGCTGCGGGAAAACCCCGCTAGATTGAGTCCATGTTGGAATCAAGCAGCCCATTACCCGATTATCTGAAGGATGAAATTCTGCTTCATCCTGAGAATCGCCGCTTTCCCGCCTTCAATCTGGCGCGCTTGTTGGGTCAGGTGTTTGCCCCCACCACGGGATGCCGGGTGTGCATTTTGATCGATTTTGACCAGCCGATGGAGATGATCAAGAACTTCGCGTTTCTCGGCCACGAGGGGTTTCCCGTGCAAAAACGCGCCTATCAGCATTTTTACAGCGGTCTGCGGGCGGGGGTGATGCACACCCTCGGCATGCACGGCGGGGAAATGTTTGCCTACCGCGTCAGCGGCGGCTCCAATCTCGATCTGGACGATGCCGTGTGGGACAGCCACGGCAAGGAGTTGTCCTTCGAGCGTGATATTTATCCGCACTACAACCTGATTCTGTGCATCTCAACGTTTTCGGCCACCGCGCCGTTGACGGCCAAGGCCAAACAATTCGGCTTCCGCGGTGCCACCATGCACGGGCTCAACGATGTGATCCTGCACACCGGCCTCGCCGTGGATTACAACGAGGTCTCGCGCGATGCCGAAAAACTGCGCGGCGCCCTGACCCGCGCCGACGAGATTGAAATCGACTTTGAACTTGAGGATGGCCGGATTCTCACCGCCTGGCTCGGCCTGGCCGGCCAGGAGGCTCAAAAGTCCCACGGCCTGTGCCTTGGCACCACGCCGGACATCGCCAACCTGCCCGCCGGCGAGGTGTATTTTGTGCCGACCGATGCGCGCGGCCAGTTTCCCATGAAATACGAGGATGGCACCCTGGGTCTGCTCGACGTGAAGGACCGCTGCATTTATCGCGCCACACTCATAGCGGGCAATCAAGCCACCATCGATGCCCACAACGCCCGCCTGCTTGATGACCCGATGACCGGCACTCTCGGCGAACTCGGCTTCGGCAGCCAGGTGCTGCCCGTGTCCTATGCCGACATCCAGGATGAAAAGGTGTTAGGCACCTGCCACCTCGCCACCGGTCGTGATGACCACCTCGGCGGCGACATCGTGCCGGGCATGTTCAAGAAGCACGAGAACTCGACCCACGACGACATCCTCTTCGCCCCGCACAAGACCCCGAACTTCAAGCTGCGCCAAGTGCGCATGAAGCGCGGCGACCAACGCGAGATCCTGATCGAGGATTTCCGGCCGTCCCGCTATATGATGGACGCCCTGCGGCTCGGGTAAGGTCCCGTTGCGTTTTTTTCAGAACGCCGCTTGGGCACCACTCTCGATGCGCTCATGGGTTGTGACCACCGCGCCCTTGTTGGTGGTGGTGGCGGTGGCGGCGGCGGCGGTGGTGTCGTGGGTGAAGCTGCGGGTGCCGCGGTTGAGGTAGTGGGTATGCAACAACTCGTGCGAGAGAGGGCCGAGCGGCCGGCCGAGGAATTGTTGATAGAGCGCCTGCACCGACGGGTTTTCATGTGACTTGCGCAGCGGCAAAGCCCGGTCTTCCTGATAGATGCCGGCCATGCGTTTGCGCTTGGTGTCTTTCCCGGGGGTGAGCGGCTGGCCGCCACCACCGATACAGCCGCCGGGGCAGGTCATGATCTCGATGAAGTGATAGGGCGACTCGCCGGCCTTGATCTGCTCGACGAGCAGCCGGGCATTGGCGAGGCCGTTGGCAATGGCGACCTTGAGGGTGAGCTCGCCGAGCTGGATATCGGCGTGCTTGATGCCCTCGAGGCCGCGGACTTGTTCGAAGTCGACCTTGGGCAGGGTATTGCCGGTGACGACTTCATAGGCGGTGCGCAGCGCCGCCTCCATGACCCCGCCGGTGACCCCGAAGATGACCGCCGCGCCGGTGGATTCGCCCAGCGGATCGTCAAACGGCTCGTCGTCGAGCCGGGCAAAGTCGATGCCGGCCTCCTTGAGCATGCGCGCCAGCTCGCGGGTGGTTAGAACCTGATCGACATCGTTGAAGTGGTCGGCAGCGGTGAGGCCGAGTTTGGATTTCCAATAGTGGAAGGCGCCGTCCATTCCGGGCCGCCGGGCCTCGAATTTTTTGGCGGTGCAGGGCATGATGGAGACCACCACGATATTGCGCGGGTCGAGCTGCAATTTTTCGGCATAGAAGGTTTTGGCGAGCGGGCCGAACATCTGTTGGGGTGACTTGCAACTTGAGAGGTGGGCCAGTTGGTCCGGATAGAAGTGTTCGGCAAACTTGATCCAGCCCGGCGAGCAGGAGGTGATCATCGGCAGCACCCCGTGGTGGGTCAGCCGCTCGATGAGCTCGTGGCCTTCCTCCATGATAGTTAGATCGGCGGTGAAGTTGGTGTCGAACACCCCGTTGAAACCGAGCCGGCGCAGCGCGGCAGCCAGTTTGCCGGTCAGCGGCGTGCCTTGCGGGAAGCCGAACGCCTCGCCGATGGCGACACGCACCGCGGGAGCCGTCTGCACCACCACGGTTTTTTTCGGATCGGCCAGTGCTTGCCAGACTTGGGCGACTTCGGATTTCTCGACCAGCGCGCCGGTCGGGCACACCATCACGCATTGGCCGCAGTTGACGCAATAGGCGTGGCCGAGGCCGTTGTTGCCGAAGGTGGAGACCACGGTGTTCTGGCCGCGGTTCATTGAATCGATGGCATGGACCCCCTGCACCTTGGCGCACACCGCGACGCAGCGTTTGCAGAGGATGCATTTGTTAGGGTCGCGGATGAGCGAGTCCGAGCTGTCGTCCACCGGGCGGTTGAGGCGGCGGGTGGCGGCGTAGGGGGTTTCGCGCACGCCGAGGTCGAACGCGAGCGTGCGCAATTCGCAGTTCTGGTTGCGGTCGCAGGTGAAGCAATCCTGTGGATGGTTGGCTAACAACAATTCAAGGTTGGTTTTGCGGGCATCGCGCACCCGCTCGCTGCGAGTTGAGATGGCCATGCCGTCAAAGACGAGATTGACGCAGGAGCGGGTCAGGGTGCGCGCGCCTTTGACCTCGACGACGCACAGCGAACAGGCGGCGTCGGCCACCAGGCCTTCCATATAACAAAGGGCGGGCACATCGATGCCCGAGTCGCGACAGGCCTGGAGAATGGTGATGCCGGCTGGCACCGTGTAGGGCCAGCCGTCGATATGGATCGTTACGGTTTCATTCATGGCGAAATGGGTTGTTGGGTTGGGGACAAGCGGTGTTAGGTTGCTCGGGGCAGTTCAACCACCGAGGCACTGAGGGCACTGAAATCCAGATATCCCAGTGCCTGCGGTGGCTTGCAGTGTGATGAGTGGTTTGGTTGGTGAGGTGGTTCATCCAAGGGCCGGGGCGCATTTTCATTTCACATCGCAGCGCAGGCAGCGGCAGGCTTCCGCCAGCGCGTTTTTTTCCGACAGGCCCGACGAGATTTCCCAGAAATTGCCGCGGCGGGCGGCGACTGGCAATTCGCGCAACGGGCGCTGGCCGCCGGGTTGCGGGATGGCCGGCACTTCGTTGGAATAGCGGATATCGCGGAACAACTGGGGGAAGCGGCTGATGCCGGCCATCAGATTGCGGTCGATCACCTCGGCGAATTTCTTGCCGGAGGCCATCGCTTCGGCGGCCGTTGATGGGCCGCTGGTGGCATCGCCGCCGGCATAGACTTTCGGGTGGCTGGTTTGGAGGGTGAGTGGATGGATGTCGATGGTGCCGTTATTGCGCAGGGAGATGCCCAGCGGTTTGAGGAAAGCGGCATTGACCCGTTCGCCGATGGCGAGCATCACGGTTTCGCATGGGAGGATCTCGCATTGGCCAGTGGCCACCGGGGTGCGGCGGCCGGAGGCATCGACATCGCCGGGCACCATCCGCTCGATCTCCAGGCCACTGACGCAGCCCTTGCTGCCGACCACCGATTTGGGCGCGGCGAGGAAGCGGAATTTCACTCCCTCGCGCTCGGCATCGTGCACTTCGGCGGCGTGCGCCGACATATCGGCCCGTTCGCGCCGATAGATGACGGTGACCTGGGCGCCGATGCGATGGGCGGAACGCGCGGCATCGATGGCGACATTGCCGGCACCGATGACGCACACCTGCTTGCCGACATGCGGCCGGCGGTCGCGGGCGACTTCTTCGAGGAACTCGACGCCGGGCAGCACGCCGCGCAGGTTGATTCCCGGGATCGCCAGCGAGGCATTGTCCTGAGCGCCAACGGCGGCAAAGACCGCATCGAACGATTTCTCGAGTTGTGCCAGTTGGACATCGGTGCCGACATGGGTGCGGTACTTGAACTTGACCCCGAGGCGCTTGATGAAGCCGATCTCGCGCTCGAGCACGGCGCGCGGCAAGCGGTATTCGGGAATGGTGAAGCGGACGATGCCGCCCGGACCCTCGTTGGCATCGTAGATCGTCACCGCATGGCCCAGGCGCGCCAGATAGAACGCGGCGGTCACTCCCGCCGGACCGGCGCCAACGATGGCGATTTTCTTGCCGGTGGCGGGCAGGCGCTCGGCTAACAATTTCTCGTGGACCGTGTCGGCCAGTCCGGTGTTATAGGCATAATCGGCGATGTAGCGATGCACCTCGCCTTGGGCGACGGCCTCGTCGGCATCGGCGCGGCGGCAGCGCACCTTGCAATGGTAGCGGCAGATGCGGCCGGTGGTGGCGGGCAGCGGGTTATCGCGGATGACCAGCTCGAAGGCCTCTTGCATCCGGTGCTCCTTGAGCAACTGGAGATAGCCGGGAATATTCATGTGCAGCGGGCAGGAATTCTCACACGGGGCGCGGAACAGCCCCTCGCATTCGCCGGCCTCGCAGCGCTTCTCCTTGATGTGTTGTTCGTACTCGGTGCGGAAATACCTCAGGGTTGTTAGGACCGGGTTTGGTCCGGTCTGGCCCAGCCCGCACAGGGCGGTGTCGCCGATGACCTTGCCCAGATGTTCTAACCGTTCGAGGTCGGCCATTTCGCCGCGGCCTTCGGTGATGGCCTTGAGGAGGCGCAGGATTTGGTTGAGGCCCTCGCGGCACGGCACGCATTTGCCGCAGGATTCGGCGGTGGTGAACTCGAGGAAATAGCGGGCGACATCGACCATGCAATTTTCCTGATCCATCACCACCATGCCGCCGGAGCCCATGATGGCGCCGAGCGCCTGGAGTGACTCGTATTCGATAGGGGTGGCGAAGAGGCGGGTGGGAATGCAGCCGCCGGAAGGTCCGCCACTCTGGATGGCCTTGACGGATTTGCCGGCGGGAGCGCCGCCGCCGATTTTATAAACGAGGGTGGCGAGGGATTCGCCGAGGGGCAGTTCGACCAAGCCGGTGTTTTTGACCTTGCCGACTAACGAAAACACCTTGGTGCCGGGACTGCCCGCGGTGCCGGTCTTGGTGAACCAGGCCCCGCCCTTGGCCAGAATTGCCGGGATGTTGCACCAGGTCTCGACATTGTTGATAGTGGTCGGTTTGCCCCACAACCCCTTGCGGGCGGGGAACGGCGGCCGGGTGCGCGGTCGCCCGGCCAGGCCCTCGATGGAGGCAATCAACGCCGTTTCCTCGCCGCACACAAAGGCACCGGCACCTTCGACGAGGTGCAAATCGAAGGTGAAAGCCGAGCCCATGATCGCGGTGCCGAGGATGCCGAGTTCGCGGGCCTGGGTCACCGCGCGGCGGAGGCGCTCGACGGCTAACGGATACTCGGCGCGGACATAGAGGATGCCTTCGGCCGCCCCCATGGTGAAGGCCCCGAGGATCATGCCCTCGATGAGCATGTGCGGGTCGCTCTCGATCTCGTTGCGGTTCATGTAGGCACCCGGATCGCCCTCATCGGCATTGCAGATGATATATTTATGGTCGGCGACCTCCCGTTTCATCAGGTCCCATTTGCGCCAGACCGGGAAGCCGGCACCGCCACGTCCGCGCAAGCCGGAGTGCTTCACCTGCTCGAGCACCGCCTCGGGCGTGCCGCGCAGCGCGGTGAACAAGGCGGCATAACCGCCGACCGCCAGATACTCCTCAATGTCGTCGGGATTGATCAGGCCGCAGTCGCGCAACACGATTTTTTTCTGCCACTTGAAGAATGGCAGCTCCTGCCACAGCGGAATGTCGGCCAGCCCGGTGCCGTAGAGGACCGGCTCGGTTGTTAGGTGGTCCCAAGTTTCGATCCGGCACAAGGCGAGCTCGCGGGGGATTTCGCCCATGGCCAAGGCTTTGACCAACTTAGGCACCGCTGCTGGAGCGACTTTGCTCAAGATGACCAGCGGCTGGTCGGGCAGGCGGATGTTGACGAGCGGTTCCAGCGCACAACAGCCGAAGCAACCGGTCTGGGTCAGCAATGCCGGAACTTGCTGCAGTGCCAATTCGCGCGCCAACGCCTGGTACACCTCATCGGCCCCGGTGCCAATGCCGCAAGTGCCCATGCCCACCGCGATCCGGGTCTGGGTGGCCGGCATCAATTTCGCCAAGCCCGCGGCGCGCATCTCGTGCAACGTTGCCAGCGCTTGGATTTTCATTTGCGTTTGCCTCCCCGTGTTAGGCCATCGACCAATTCCTTGAGGCATACCTCGGTGACATGACTGCGCATCCTGCCATCGACCTCGACCACCGGAGCCAACGCACATTGGCCGAAACAGGCCACCGTCTTGAGAGTGAACCGCTTGTCGTCAGTAGTTAGAAAAACCTTCTCCGCGCCTTCTTCCTCCTTGAGGTTGAGAATCCGCTTGAGCGTCTGCAAGCGTGCTTTGGAGCCGCGGGTGTGGCAGGCCGTGCCGCGGCACACCACCAGTGTGTGCTCGCCTTGCGGCTTGAGATTGAAGAAGGTGTAGAAAGTGGCGACACTGAAAACCTGCGACGCCGGCACGCCGGTTTGCTCGGCCACCTCTTCCAAGGTGGCGAGCGGCAGGAATTTGTGCGGGTGCAGGGTTTGCAGTTCTTCGAGGATGCCAAGCAACTCGCCGGGCTTGCCCCGGTGCTTGGCGAGCACCCCGGCCATCACCGCCGGGGTGATGGGGCTTGGCACGGGTAGCGCGACTTTACTGCGTTTGGGTCTGGTGGCTTGGCCTGCTTCAACAGGAGCGGGAGTGCCACGCTTGCGGGATTTGGTGGGCGTTTTCATACCAATCGGGGGAATGGTTATGGCTCCTACCGGAGTCGGTATCTGTATTAACATTCAGCCGACGGCGTTTGGCAATCTGAAAATCGGATTTTTCAATCGGGCAATTCACAGTTCCTGATCCCGGTGGCAAATGCTTTGGCACATTTGCGCGGGGTTCCCGCAATCCGTGGTGGTCCCAGGCCGTCAACCCCCAACGCTTGTCAGAAGAGAGCGCGCCATGTCATTTTCCGGCATGCTCGCTCAATTCCGCGTCAATTCAAAGCCGAGGTCAGGAAGTCGGCAAATTGGGCGCGGTGCGGGGTGTGCGGCGTGGCAATCAGGTGGTGTGCCTGGTTGCGGTGCTGCAGCTGCTGGCGATGCCGGCGCGGGCTTATTTGCCGCCGCCGCCTTTGCGGAGCAGGGCGGGAATGAGCATGAGGAGGCCGAAGACGATGAGCACGATCCCCCAGATGAGGTTGATGTTGATGCCGAGGGATTTGGCATACATTGCCGCGCCTCGGGTCAGGAGCCCCTGACCGGTCAGAATGACGCCGAGGAGCAGGAAGAAGTAACCGATTGGTTTGCGAAGGTCGAGGCCCATGGGGGTGCAGAGTTAGGGGTGCGGGAAGGCAGGGTTACCAGAAGATGATATTGAGGACGAAGCAGAAGAACAGCAGGATGACGGCAATGACGGAGGGCCGCATGTACCAGGACTCCTCGCGGTCCACGATTTTCGGCGTGAGCGAATACACCAAGCCGGCCAGCTCCTCATCGTTCTTGGTGCGGGCGGTGACCAGCGATATCCCGAGGGTGATGAAAAAGCAGACGAGGAACGCGAAACTGGCAAGCCAGAAGTTCTGCGCCATGTCGCTGGGGAAGCTGAAACGGACGGGCAGCTCGGCGAGGGTCTTGCCCGCCCACGCCCACAGGTAGCCGCCCTTGATGCCCAGAGCGTTGCCTGAGGAGGTGGTCAGCGCGTGGAACAACGCGGAGGTGGAAATCCCGCTGAGCAGCCCGAAGAACGCGCCGTGGCTGGTGGTGCGCTTCCAGAACATGCCGAGCAGGAAGGTGGCGAACAACGGCGCGTTGACGAAGCCGAACACCAACTGAATGATGTCCATGGCGTTAGACCAGCGGCTCACCAGATAGGCGCAGGCGATGCTGAGCAGGATGCCGACGACGGTGATGGCGCGGCCCATTGTGGCGTAGTGTTCATCGCTCTTGTTTTTGGCGATGTAGGCCTGATAGAGGTCGTAGGTCCAGACCGTGTTGAACGCGGTGACGTTGCCCGCCATGCCGGACATGAACGAGGCTAACAGACCGGTCAGCGCCAAGCCGAGCAAGCCCGGCGGGCAGTATTTTTTCACCAGGGAGAGGATCACGCCGTCGTAATCGTTTTCGACCACCGCATCCTGGAGTTGGTTCCTCATGGTGGCCTCATCCAAGGTGGCGGCGTCGCGGACCAAGGCGGACACCTTGGCCGGGTTCATCTTCATTCCGGTGGCCGCGGTCACGCTCTCGAAGGCGGCCTTGGCGTCCATGGCTGCGGCGGCTTTGATGGCCGGCAGGGCCCTGGCGTATTCCGCGGCGGCCAGCGGCTTGGGCGGCAACCGGTAGCCGTCTTTGCCGGTCACGGCGAGGCCGACGGCGATCATGCCGGGCAAAATGACCAGGATCGGGAAAATCATTTTCGGCACTGCGGCGATGAGTGGGGTGCGGCGCGCGGCGCTCATGTTGCGTGCGGCCATCGCCCGCTGGACCACCAGGAAATTGGTGCACCAATAGCCGAAGCCCAACACGAAGCCCAACCCGAAGAGCATCGCAAACAAGTCCACGCCCATCGGGTTTTGGGTCGGGCCCCCAATCAGCGGTTTCCACGCGCTGGTCCACGCGTCGGGCTGGAAGGTGTTGGTGTTGAGCTCCAAGGCCGCGGGATTCTGCGCCACCCCACCTAACAGGACTTTCAGGTGTTCCCAGCCGCCGACATCCTGCAAGCCCAGATAAACGATCGGGGCGAAGCCGAGCACAATCATGAAGAACTGCAGCACTTCGGTGTAGATGGCGGAGGTCAGGCCGCCCTTGAGCACGTAGGCGAGCACGATGGCGGAGCAAATCCACAGGCTCACGTCATAGTTCCAGCCGAGCAATTGGTGGAGGAGTTTGGCCAGCGCGTTCATCGAGATGCCCGACGCAAACACCGTCATCACCGCAAACGAAATCGAGTTGAGGCAGCGGGTCCGCTCGTCGAAACGCAATTTGAGGTACTCGGGCACCGAGCGGGCTTTCGAGCCGTAGTAAAACGGCATCATGAACACCGCCAGGAAGATCATCGCCGGAATCGCCCCCACCCAGTAGAAATAGCAGGTGGCGATGCCGTATTTGGCGCCGCTGGCGGTCATGCCGACCAACTCCAAGGCACCCAGATTGGCCGAGAGGAAGGCCAGCCCGGTGACCCAAGCCGGAATCGAGCGGCCCGAGGTCAGGAAGTCCGCCGAGGTCTTCATGTAGCGTTTCAGCGCAAAACCGATGCCGAGAACAAAAGCGACGTAGATGAGCAGAATCGCGTAATCCACAGGTGCCAGAGTGACGGCATTGGCCAAAAATAACGCGCCATGTGCAGGTAAGAACGAGGACATGGGCCGGAGCGTGCGGGGGGCTGTCGGGGTCGTCAATAAAAACAATTTGCCAGTCACCGGATCCGTGCTTGTCAGCGGGCGGGAAAGCGCTTCAATCCCGGCCATGAAGAAAGACGACCGCGAGTTCCTGTTTCGGCTGCTTGAAACCCCCAGTCCCACCGGCTTTGAAATGCCCGGCCAACGGGTGTGGGCGGAGTGGCTCAGACCTTATGCGGCGGAGGTCGCCTGCGATGCCTACGGCTCGACCTGGGCGACGCTGCCCGGCAAGTCCAAGCGCTCGATCATGCTCGCCGCCCACGCCGATGAAATCGGCTACATGATCAAGCACATCGATGACAAGGGCTTCCTGCGCCTCGACCGGGTGGGCGGCTCGGATGCGGCCACCGCGAGGGGCCGCCGCCTAACCGTCCTGGGCGACAAGGGCGCGGTCTCCGGCATCATCGGCAACACCGCCATCCACTTGCGCCGCGACGAACAAGGGAGCGAAAAGGCCCCCGCCGTGCACGACCTGTGGGTCGACGTCGGAGCTTCCAACGCCGCTGAAGTGGCAGCCCTCGGCTTGCGCGTCGGCCATCCCGCGGTCTATCAGGACGGCCCGCTCGAACTGGCACATCGCCGCCTGGTTGGCCGCGCGCTGGATAACCGCATCGGCGGCTATATCATCGCCCAAGTGCTCAAACGCCTCGCCGGCGCGAAGAAAAAGCCGGCCTTCACGTTGATTTGTCTCAATGCCATCCAGGAGGAAATCGGCGGCCACGGCGCGATGATGGCGACCTATCGGATCAAGCCGGACCTCTGCATTTGCCTCGACGTGACCCATGCCACCGACACCCCCGGTCTGGAACCGGCCAAGACCGGCAGCATCAAACTGGGCGGTGGTCCGAGCCTCACCCATGGCACGGCCAACCATCCCAAGGTGGTCAAGCGCCTCGTCGAGGTGGCCGCCGCCGACAAAATCCCGCTGCAACATGAGGCCAGCAGCCGCTTCACCGGCACCGATACCGACAAGATCTTCACCAGCCGCGAAGGCATTCCCAGCGCGCTGGTCTCGCTGCCCCTTCGCTGCATGCACTCGGTGGTGGAAACCGCCCATCTCGACGATATCGCCCACGTCATCGACCTGCTCACCGGGTTTGTCCATTCGCTTGCGGAAAACGACCAGTTCGGGCAGACGCTGAAGTGACCATGGCGGCGGGCTCATTGTTAGTGTTGGGGCTGGCGGGCCCGGAACTCACCGCGGCGGAGGCGGCGCTGTTTGGCAAGCTGCAACCGGCCGGTTTCATCCTGTTTTCCCGCAACATCGTGTCGCCCGGGCAAACCCGCATGCTCACCGACGCGTTGCGCGATCTATCAAAACAACAGCCGCTCATTGCAATCGACCAGGAGGGCGGGCGGGTCACCCGCACCAGGGATATCGCGCCGGTGGCGCCGGGGGCCGCCGCGCTGGCAGCCCACGCCCAACCCGCGGCCACGGCCATGGCCGGCAGGCTCACGGGGGAACTGCTGCGTTTGTTAGGTGTGAATCTCAACCTGGCCCCGGTGTTGGATTTGGACCATCACCCGGCGCGCCAGAACGCGCTGCGCGGGCGCTGTTGGGGCCGCGATGCGCAGCGCGTGATCGATCACGCCGGCCAGTGGAACCGCGCGCTGCGCCAGCGCGGCATCGCCAGCTGCGCCAAACATTTCCCCGCCGGCGGGCGGGCGCTTTCCGACCCCCATCACGAGTTGCCAGTGGCGGCGGCCACCCTGGCCGAGTTGTTGCGTGAGGATGTGCTCCCCTACACCGCCCTGATGCCGGAACTCGATGCCATCATGCTCGGCCACGTCGAGTTTCCTAACATCGACGCCGACTTCCCCGCGTCGCTCTCGCCACGCATCATTCGCCGGTTGTTGCGCGACCAGCTCGGCTGCGACCGGCAGCTGGTTCTAACCGACGATTTGGACATGGCGGCGATTACCCGCCGCTTTGGCCGCGGCCAGGATGTGAAATTGGCGCTTGAGGCGGGCAATGATGTGGCGCTCATCTGCCATCGGCTCGAAACCGCGGAGGTCGCGGCGGCGGCCATCGGCGAGTTGCCGCGCAGTCTTCTGGCCGAGGCGTGGGAGCGGGTCGACTTCTTGCGCGACAAACTGCACCGGCCGCTGCCGTGGTCGCCTAACCAATGGCAGGCCACCTGCGCCGCGCTCGCCGCGCTGGCCGCGGAGGTGCCGGCGATCGTGGAAGGGGCCACCGGGTCTAACAGCCCGGTGGCGGGCTACTAGGCGGTGGGGGCGGCCAGGGCAGGGACGGTTTGCCGACGGGCCCGGCCGGGCATGGAACGGGACTTGCCACAGCAACCCGGCATCCGACCTCACCAAGACCCTCGCGGAGGGCTAGTTTGATTCCCTGAATCAAAAAAACCAAGCCCCTGCCCGAAAAAAATTTTTTTTGCGCGCCAAACCCTTGCCGCATAAGCACTCCAGCAATGGACCACACCGAATTTCAAAAAAATTCTTGCTATCGGTCGGCGCTCTGTCACTTTACGGGCCGATTGCACGCCGTCTGGCTGTGCCATCGCGCTTTGTTTAATCTGTGACGCCGCGGTCAAAGGAAGTGTGGTTAGAATTGGCGTTATTAGAACTGAAAAACAATGGACATCTACGTGGGCAATTTGCCCTACACTGCAACTGAAGGAGACGTGACAGGTCTCTTTGCCGCTTTTGGACCGGTCGAACGGGTCAAAATCATCACCGACCGCGAAACCGGGCAATCCAAGGGATTTGCTTTTGTCACTCTCGGCGACCAAACCCAGTTGAATGCGGCTATCGAGGCCCTCAACGATTACGATTACAACGGACGTCCACTACGCGTGAACGCCTCCGAGCCTAAGGAAGCCCGGCCCAGTGGTGGCGGCGGCTATGGCGGCGGCGGCGGCGGCGGTGGCGGCTATCGCGGCGGCAGTGGCGGCGGCGGCGGCGGC
>CAIZNN010000277.1 GCA_903934285.1 Akkermansiaceae bacterium
ATCTCACACGGAAGACCACCACAATCCCGCCCCCCCCTCCAAAATACGTGCCGGTCTAATTGTCGCCGGTGGGCAGTTTTAATTGTCGTCGGTGGTCAATTCTAATTGTCGCCAAAGTTTTTTCTAATTGTCGCTGGACACTGGGCCGCATCGCCCGCTATCTCGGCGTGGGGGTCGGGGAGGACGCCCTGCGCCGGGTGGCCGCGGAACACGCCCTGGGTGAGATGAAGAAACGCCAGCCCCACCATGTGTTTCGCGGTGGCTGGGGCGGCTGGCTTGAGTACCTCAATGATCGCCAGGTTCACACCGTCCAACGCATCGCCGGACAAATGATGAAGGCGCTCGGTTACCCGCTCAAGCGAGTGGGTAACATCGGGATCATCACCCCGTTTCCCCCGCCCTCCGGTCCGGCCCTGGTCTTTATACACAAATCAGGGACCGTGTTTCGAGGGCTCCAGGCGGAGTTGTGATGTTAGGGACAGGCGTTTGAAAGGCGTGCGTGACCGAACGCACCGGGCGCATATTTGAAAGTTGCAGAACAAGCCGGACTACAGGGTTCTTTGAGAGCAAAATGGGGGCATGCGAACCGACGCTCTCCGAGTTCATCGCCATCGTTGGCAACCTCGGCGGCCACCTCGGGCGCAAAAGCGATGGCGCTCCGGGCCCGCAATCCATTTGGCGGGGCGTCGCCTGAGGTCACTGCCTGAAGCCCGCCATCCGGGGCGGCAGGCGCGCCACGCCGGCGCGCAAGCACCGACTGCCACACGCCGGCGGAAATCGTTCGGAAATTTCCCGCCGCGGCCCGGCCCGCTTTGCATTCGCGGCCGATTGTGCTATAAAATCTTGGGGTCCATTGAGCACCCCGATAACGCAACCCATTGGAAGCCATGAAAACGTCTTGTCTGGTCTTCGCGCTGCTCGCCGCTTGCGCGGTCACCTGCGGTCCGGTGGCTGCCCGCAACGTCGCCAACGCCTCCGCGCGCGGCGATTCCTCACGCGGCGGTTCCTCGCGCTTGGCACCCTCCGGCGGTGCCTCCGCTTACCGGTCGTTCTCCCCGGTCCAAATGTCCGGCCGCGGTCTGGAGTCAGGTTCGAGAATGGCCCGACCTTCCATGATTGGGCCCACGCCCCGGCCGCCGATGCAATCCTATAGCCGGCCCTCGACCCAGCCCACGCCCCGGCCGCCGATGCAATCCTATAGCCGGCCCTCGACCCAGCCCACGCCCCGGCCGCCGATGCAATCCTATAGCCGGCCCTCGATCCAGCCTTCGCTCCGGCCGCCGATGCAATCCTATAGCCGGCCCTCGGCCCAGCCCACGCTCCGACCGCCGATGCAATCCTATAGCCGGCCATCGACCCAGCCCACGCCCCGGCCGCCGATGCAATCCTATAGCCGGCCCTCGACCCAGCCCACGCCCCGGCCGCCGATGCAATCCTATAGCCGGCCCTCGACCCAGCCTTCGCTCCGGCCGCCGATGCAATCCTATAGCCGGCCTTCCACCCAGCGTTCCGCCCCGCAGTCTAACAATCTTGCGGGCAGGCCGTCGCTTACCCGGCCCGCCACCCGGCCGGCACCCCAGTCTGGAGCGCTCCCCGCATCCCCCCGCCGCGCGCTGCCCGGGTTGGGCGAGCGGTCGGCCACGCGGCCGGACTTGGGCAACCTCCATCGCCCGTTTGAGCGGCCATTCACCCGCCCTGACAACGCCAACCCAGCGCGCGCGGACGGTGGCAACCGCCACGCGGGGGACCTCCGCCCCGATGGCCACCCGGGCCACCTCAATCCCAATTTCCAGCACAACTGGAACTGGTCCACCAATCGGCACCACTGGGGCGACCGCCCGTGGTGGAACACTTCCAGCCATGATGGGTGGTATTGCGGGTCGTGGAACTATGGTTGGAACGACCCCTGGTATCACCGGAATTACTATCCCTATCTGCCGTGGCCCGGATACTATGTCGCGGATTATTATCCCGGCACTGCCGCAGCCATCGGCTGGGGTCTTGCCGCTTGGGGTTTGGGCGACCTTTACTATCAGCTAGGCTACGGCAGCTACTGCAATCCCTACCCCGTCCTGCCGGTCATTACCCTAACCGGCACCACGGTTGATTACTCCGAACCGGTGGCGGCGCTCGCGGCCCAGCGCGCCCCCGCCGGGGAAGCCGCCGCCGCGCTGGATGCCGCCAAGCTGCTTGACGAGTCGCGCGATGCCTTCAAACACAACGACTACCTCGCCGCGCTGGGCCTGGCAGACAAGGCCATCGCCCTGTTGCCCGGCGATAGCGTGACCCATGAATACCGCGCCCTGGTCCTCTTTGCCCTGGGCAAATACCCCGAGGCCGCCGCCGTGCTCAATTCGGTCCTGGCCTCCGGCCCTGGTTGGGATTGGGCGACGATGGTGCAACTCTACGATTCCCAACAATCCTACGCCGACCAACTGCGCAAACTCGAGGATTTCACTACCGCCAATCCCAATCTCGCCGCCGCCCGCTTCGTGCTCGGCTACCACTATCTGGTCTGCGGCCACCTCGCCGAGGCGGCGGCAGAATTTGAAGCGGTCACCCGCTTGCAGCCCGCCGATGGCGTTGCCAGGCAACTCCTCAACCTCACCCGCAGCTCCGCCACACCGGGCGCAACCAACGCACCCGCCGCCGCACCCGCCGCCGCGCCAGACCCGGGTGCCGCCGCGCGCCCGGCCACCGCTGCGCCAGCCCCGCAACAATTGGTCGGCACGTGGCAGGTGGATCGTGGCAAGGATGGCACGGTCACCCTCGACCTTACCGCGCCAGGGCGCTTCACCTGGACCTTCGCCAAAGCCGCGAAGCTGAACCAACTCGAGGGTCACTACAGCATCAACGAAAAAGGACTCCTCGTCCTCGATAGTGGCGACTCGCAGATGGTCGGTTCCGTCGCCCTGACGGATGACAATCGCCTCCACTTCACCCTCGCCGGTGGCCCCGGGGGCGATCCGGGCCTGTTGTTTACAAAGAAGCCGTGAGCCTGCCGGGCGGCGGCGTGGTCGCGCTCACGGCCTCGTCCGACTCTGGCAGCGGCGGCGGCGGCGGTGCGACCGATGGTGCGACCGATGGTGCGGCCGATGGCACGGCCGATGGTGCGGCCGATGGCACGGCGGCGGGTGCGGGTGCCGGTGCCGTGGTGGGTTGCGCTTGTTCTTGCGGCTTATCGTTGGCTTGGGCTTTCTTGGCCGCCTGTTTTTTGGCGTTGCGCTTTGCCAGCGCCTGGGAGGATGCGGTGACGGCGTGTTCGCCGGCCGCATAGGAATGTTGGGCCACCGCGCCAAGCACCCGGCCCGGCATTTTGACCAAGCCGCAGGACGGTGAGCCGCAGCCCAGCCCGAGGAGCAGCAGGCAAGCGAGTTTTGGGTTCCGCATGCCGCAGAGGATAGCATGCCGCGGCGGGAAAGCCAGCGCCTTGGCTTGCCGCCGCGGGTCCTTGGTTAGACGCCGGGCGACCCGCCTCGGAATTGAGGGCACGGAAAACCACTGCCACGCTGAACACCACCTGAAATCCGTCCTCAGTGATGGCCCACAATGTCCTCGGTGGTTCGATTTGCTGACCCAACCTCAGACAACCTGAACTCAGCCGGATATTGGCATTCAACCGGGAAATCATGTGAGACCATTTGACTCCGGGCAGGATGCCCGGACCACCGTGGCGCGGGCATCCTGCCCAATACGGTTTACTTAGCACCCTTGGTGGTTTGAGTCGAGGCTCCGGGCAAGATGCCCGGGCCACCTGTGGCGCGGGCATCCTGCCCGCCGCCTTTCTTCACAAGGTCTCATCCATTTCCCTCCGAGTTCAGGATGCCTGAACCTTGTGTCGTCAATCCTACGGCCCCCTCGGCACGGCGCGCGGATTCGGCTGGCAATTGGCGCTGAGGGGTGGTTGATTGGTCACATGAATGCCCTGAGTGCTGCGTTTCCCCCCGCTTGTCAGCGCTGCCGGTATGCGGTGGCCACCGCCCTCCGCAGTCTGCTGTCTGGTGCCCTGCTGTCGCTTGGGTTGGGTCTGCACGCGGCAGCCAGCACCATCACCGCGGCACCCATCTTCGAACCGCTGAGCCTCCACGGCACCGATGGGGATGAGGTGATTTCCGAAATCGGCGAGGCCTTGCAGGCGGCGGTGATGTCGCGGCCGATGGCCTTGACCGGAGCGTTTCCCGAGGCGTTGGTCGAAGCCATTCACAGCCCGCACACGATTCCGACGAACCATCCGAACTATCAGGTCAAGGAAGCCAACCTGTTGGTGTTGTGCAAGGTGGAAATCTCCGGGGAGATGACGGCCAAGGCCGGATTGTTAGTGCGGTTCAACATTGCCAATCTGGCGATTCCGCCGGAGGTGGATCTGACCAGCCGGCAGGTGTTGCGGCTGGCACTGGTGGCTCTGCGCAAGACCCTCGAGGCGTATCAAACCCAACAAGCGCAACCCCTCAGGGTGACCGTGGTGGTGGAGGGCGCCGAGGAGGGCAAGGCCGCCCTGCGCGAGTTGGGCGGTAAATTCGAAGTGGCCGCCGGCACCGCCGAACGCTGAAAAACGCGATTTTTGCCTTTGCAATCGGCTCGGCTTGGGTATCGTCTGGCAGTTACTCCCCACCATGAACGCTCCAGCCCGAGATCCCCGCCCATTCAAACGCGCCATTCTTAAACTCAGTGGCGAAGCGCTGCGGGAACCCGGCTCCACCGATAACATCTCGCCCGAAATCGTCAATCGCATCGCCCTGGAAATCCGCGAGGCGGTGGACTGCGGCCTGCAACTCGGCATCGTGGTGGGCGGCGGCAATTTCTGGCGTGGGGCCAGCGCCTCGGCCCGCGGCATGGATCGGGCCACGGCGGATTACGTCGGGATGTTAGCCACGGTGATGAACGCGCTGGCACTGGAGGGCGCGCTGGAACACCACGGCGTGCGCTGCGGCGTGCAGTCGGCCATCGAAATGAAAAACGTGGCCGAAACTTTCATCCGGCGCAAGGCCGAGCGCCAGTTAGACGAGGGCAAGGTGGTGATCTTCGCCGCCGGCACCGGCAGTCCGTTTTTTTCCACCGACACCACCGCCGCGCTGCGGGCCAGCGAAATGGGTGCCGATGTCATTCTCAAGGCCACCCAAGTGGATGGGGTGTACAGCGCCGACCCGCGGAAAGATCCGAGCGCCACCCGCTACGAAACGGTGACCTTCCAAGAGTGCCTCTCCAAGCGCCTCAACGTGATGGATGCCACCGCCTTCAGCCTGTGCATGGACAACCATGTGCCCATCATCATCTTTGATCTCGGGCCCTACGGCAACCTCTCGCATGCGCTGCGCGGCCTGCCCATCGGCACGCTGGTGCACGGCGAAACTGCGGCCAAGTGAGGCCCGCATCACAGCAACCCAACTCCTAACAACCGATCCCCATGGACCCCGAACAAGCGATTTTTGACGTGGAAGACGCCATGAACAAAGTGGTGGAATACCTGCTGCATGATTTCACCGGCGTGCGCACCGGCAAGGCCAGTCCGGCCCTCATCGAGAACATCGATGTGCACGTCCACGCCTACGGCAGCGTGATGAAACTCAAGGGCCTCGCCGTCATCAGTTCGCCCGAACCGCGCATGCTGGTGGTCCAGCCGTTTGATCCGGCCACCACCCGCGATATCGAGCGGGCGATCCGCGAGAGCAAGTTGAGCCTCAATCCCGCCGCCGCCGAGCGCTCGATCCGCGTGCCCATCCCCGAGTTGTCCGAAGAACGCCGCCGCGACATGGTCAAACTCATCAAGCAATTGGCGGAAGAGGCCAAGGTGCGCGTGCGCGCCGCCCGCAAGGACGGCATGGACGTGGCCAAAAAAATGAAGGCCAACAACGAGGTCACCGAGGACGGCCAGAAAGACTTCGAGGACGAGGTGCAGGAATTGACTAACAAACACGTCAGGAAAATCGACGAGCACGCCGTGGCCAAGGAAGCGGACCTGATGAAGGTGTGAGGCAGGCGGCAGTGGCGCGGGCATCCTGCCCGCCGCCATGGATTCCGGGCAAGATGCCCGGACCACGGATTTCAGCATGCCAGGACCATGATGGGTTAGACCGACGGATTCAACCACTGAAAGAACTGAATTCCACTGAGGTCACTGGGAAGAAAGATATTATGATTTCTTCAGTGGTGCTCAGTGCCTCAGTGGCAAATTATTCCGCTAGAGTCCTTGAAAAAACGAATGTGATGTCGTTAGGTCAAATTTCTTCGTCTTGGGTCTTGGGTCTTGGGTCTTGGGTCTTGGGTCTTGTCGTCTTGGGTCTGAGGCGCAGCCTCGCAAGCATAAATCCTCCGCAGCTTTGAAAGTCACGACCGATTCCGGGTCGGGGTGGGTTGGAGCCCTTCACTCGGGAAGTCCCGTGAAGGGGTTGACTCCTTTGACTCTGACCCGATTGAAGGAAACATGGGTCCATCCGTCCCGCTGTGCAATTTCCTTGACCCGCTCGGTGCAGAGGATGTCCAAGCAGTGCGGCCCGTACGGTCCATTGGCCTGGCAGAACAAATCCGCTCCAGTCCATGTGGCCGGATCGTATTGCAGGATCGGTGGAGGGTTGCCTCTTGGCGCACTGAAATCCGGGTTGCCATCCGCATCGACGGCAACCCGGCTGGCCGCGTAGTCCAGCGATATTCCAGGCAGCGCCTCGATCACAAAATAGTCCGGACGGGGGACGGTCTTAAGCTTCTCGCTTGCGATGCTGCCAACGGGGATGGGGGTGATTCGTTTCACCGGGATTCCATGAGCGGCGATGGAGTCAATGACCTTGCGACTGAAAACAAATGACGGAGGAGTACCGCCACAATACATGAGATCGGGCCAACGACTGCCAGAATCGTCTATGCAAAGACCGGGGGGGGCCGGATTCACGGCCCAGAATGCCATCTCCCTCTCCTTCACTTGCTCGGGAAACTCGTCGAAAAATGACATGCCATCGAATGGGGCGTAGCCAGACGCATATGCATATTTATTGCTGTCGCCTGTTGCAAACTTATAAATCTTCATATTTGATCCTCCCATACACATCAGTCATGTCCACCTGTCACTTGGAATTGAGCCCGTATGTCTGCCAGCTTTTCTAACATCTATGTATGGGTATATGGATTTAGAGGTTTCTCGGCAGCTTTGATAGCCAGCCATTCGTTGTTGAAGCGTCCGCCTTGCCCCATGCCAATTCCCGAGTGCCAGGTTTGAGTCGGGGGCGATCCGGCCCCATTTGCGACCGATTCTTGGCGAGAGGAGAAGCTCATCATTCCACAGTGACTAAAGGCCGGGAGCGAATATTGGTCCATTCCTTCTCCTCAGCCAGCTTCTTGATCGTATCAGTGCATACGAGCGTCATTGCCATCTGCCAGTTCTTATAGCTCAGGAACTGCCTCACAAGTCGAAGAAGCGTTTGGCTTTTTGGAAGAAGCCTTCCTGCATGGGTGAGTTGTGGTCGCCGATGGACCCGGCGAAGGCGCGGAGTTTGTCTTGCTGGTCGCTGTTGAGGCGGGTGGGCACTTCGACCTGGACGCGGACGTGGAGATCGCCGCGGCGCTTGGTGGACAGCGACATGACGCCCTTGTCGCGCAAGCGGAACACCGTGCCGCCCTGGGTGCCGGCGGGGATTTTGATCGACGAGCGGCCGTCGAGGCAGGGCACTTTCAATTCGCCACCAAGCGCGGCGATGGTGAACGGCAGGGGCACCTCGCAGAACAGGTCCGCCCCATCCCGCTCGAACACATCGTGATCGCGGACGTGAAGGAACACATAGAGATCGCCCGCTTCGCCGCCGCGCACCCCGGCATCGCCATTGCCCGAGGAACGCAGGCGCGTGCCAGTGTCCACGCCCGCTGGAATCCGCAGCTTGATGCGGCTGTTGCGCTGGACCCGGCCATCGCCGTGGCAGACCGGGCAGGGGTCGGCCACCGTTTCGCCGGCACCCCGGCACTCGGGACAGGTCGTTTGTTGGATAAAGATGCCGGCCTGGCGGGTGACGACGCCGCGCCCGCCGCACGATTGGCAGGTTTTGACGCCGCCGCTGCCTTTGGACCCCCTGCTGGCGCAGGCGTCGCAAGGGACGTTGCGTTCGATTTCGAGTTCTTTTTCGACGCCGCTGGCGGCTTCCTCGAGGGAGATTTCGAGGTCGTAGCGGAGGTCGCTGCCGCGTTGTTTGCCGGAGCGTTGCTTGCTGCGTCCGCCGCCACCGAAGAATTCCTCGAAGCCGCCGCCGAAGGCGCTGCCGAACACTTGCGAGAACAAATCCATCGGGTCGTGGAAGCCGCCGCCGCCACCCCCACCGCTGCCGCTGCTCATGCCACCGGCAAAGGCGGCGTGACCGTAGCGGTCATAGGCGGCCCGCTTGTCGGCGTCGCTTAGCGCTTCGTAGGCTTCGCCGAGTTCCTTGAACTTGTCTTCGGCGGTGTGATCGCCCGGGTTCTTGTCCGGGTGGAATTTCACCGCAAGCTTGCGGTAGGCTTTTTTGATCTCCTCCGGGGTGGCATCGCGGGAGACGCCGAGAACTTCGTAGTAGTCGCGTTTGGCAGCCATGGAATTAGTTTTCCACCCCTTCTGCTGCGGCTGCTGGAATTTCAGCCGTGGGCAATTTGGAGACCACGACGCTGGCCGGGCGCAGCAAGCGCTCGCGCAAGCGGAAGCCGCGGCGGGTCACCCGCAAGATGCGGCCTTCCTCGCCGGCGCTGCAGGTTTCCTCGGCGACGGCATCATGGAGTTTGGGGTCAAAGGTGCCGCTGCTGGGGATGTCCTCGACGCCTTGGGAGCTGAGGAATTCGTTGAGTTGACGCTGCACCATCTCCATGCCGATGAAAATCATCGACGTCGGGTCTTGGGAGGCGGCTTGCATGCCCATTTCAAAATTGTCGATGACCGGGAGCAATTCTTCGAGCAAGCGTTGGTTGGCGTAGCGGATGGCGTCCTCGCGGTCGCGGGTCGTGCGCTTGCGCAGATTGTCCATTTCGGCAGCGGTGCGCAGGGCGATTTCGCGCCACTTGGTGGCCTCTTGTTCAAGTTCTTCCCACGGGTCCGGGCCCTCGGCCACTGGCGGGCCGGCGTCACGGCTGACGTCCAGTTCGGTGGCGTCGTCGGGAATTTCGGCGAGGGGGGTGGGGTCTGCGGCGGCGTGCATGGGCCAATGGTGTAGCGATGAAAGCGCTGGCGTCAACCCTTGGCCGCAATTTGGCAGCAAGCCCGGCGCAGACGGCTCCGCGAATCCGCTTGCCAAGCGCGCCATTGGCGGCTAATTCCCCTGAGCGTTTATCCACTCGCGGATTCAAGCGGCGCTAAATTCCCCGGGTATTGCTCATGAAGTTGGTCCAGTTGCTCAGCCCCAGCCAGATTCTCCTCGACCTGCAGGCCGTCGAGCGCTGGCCGGCGATAGTCGAATTGGTCGACGCGCTGGTGGGCCCGGGAAAATTGCCGGCGGAGGTGCGCGACGAGGTGCTCGAGGCGCTCAAGACCCGCGAGGACCTGGTGAGCACCGGCATCGGTTCGGGAGTGGCCATTCCCCATGCGTTTTCCGACCGGGTGGACCACGTGGTGGCCGTGGTGGGACGATCCCTGGCCGGCATTGATTTTGAGGCGCTCGATCTGGTGCTGGTGAACTTCATCATCCTGTTCATCGTGCCGCGGGAAAGTTACCAGCTGCACCTGCACACTTTGTCGGCAATTGCCAAAATGTTCACCAACAGCGAAATCCGGCGGCGCTTGACCGCGGCGCAAAGCCAGGCCGAGATCCTGGCCATCCTCGACGCCAAACCCGCCCCCACCGCCCGCATCGCCCCTGTCCCAGGCGACAGCCGCGCCCCGCGCCCCGTTGCCCCAATCTCTTGCCCATGACCTTACTTCAGGAACTCGAATGCCGCCTCGCCGCCGCCCTCACCGCCGTCCTTGGCGCACCGGCGCAGGCGGTGGTGACGCCAACCGCCGACTTGCGCTTCGGCGATTATCAATCCAATGCCGCGATGGTTCTCGCCAAGCAGCGCAAGGTCAATCCGCGTGCCCTGGCTCAGGAAATCATCGACCACCTCGACCTAACAGACATGGCGCTCGCCGAGATTGCCGGGCCGGGCTTTCTCAATTTCCGGATTTTGCCCAGTGCCTATGCGGCACGTGCGGCGGCCCTGATCCGCGATGAGCGGCTCGGCGTGCCGGCCAGCGGCGCGGGCCGCACCGTGGTGGTGGATTTTTCCGCGCCCAACGTCGCCAAGCCGATGCACGTGGGCCACATCCGCTCCACGATCATCGGCGACTCGCTGGCGCGTGTGGCGCGCTTTCTCGGCTTCAAGGTCATCGCCGACAACCATATTGGCGATTGGGGCACCCAGTTCGGGATGATCCTGGTGGGCTGGAAAACCTTGCTCAATCCCGCGGCGTTGGAAACCGATCCAATCGCCGAATTGGTCCGCGTGTACCGCGATATCAATGCCGCCAGCCAAGGCGATGCCGCCTTGCTCGAAAGCTGCAAGGCCGAGTTGGTCAAACTGCAGGCGGGGGATGCGGAAAACCTCGCCATCTGGCGCCAATGCATCGAGCTGTCCAAACGCGGACTGCAAAAAATCTATGCCCGGCTCGACGTGACCTTCGATCACTGGCTCGGGGAGAGCTATTACAACGACCGCCTCGCCGGCTTGGTCGATGAGTTCCTCGCGCGCGGCATCGCCCGCCTCAGCAACGGCGCGGTGTGCATTTTCTCGGCGGGCGGCAAGCCGCCCGACGACGATCCGTTCATGGTGCACAAAGAAGAGGGCTGGACCGACAATCCGGCCCTCATCCGCAAGGCCGATGGCGGGTTCCTCTACGCCACCACCGATCTGGCCACCATCCAATTCCGCATCGATGAGTGGCACGCCGATCACGTCTGGTATGTCGTGGGCGTGCCCCAGCAATTGCATTTCCGCCAACTCTTCGAGGCGGCCGCCCGCTGGGGCAAAACCGGCGATTTCCGCCACATCGGGTTTGGCTCGATCTTGGGCGACGACCGCAAATTGATGAAAACGCGCTCCGGCGACAATGTGCAATTGGCCGATGTGCTCGCCGAAGCAGTGGAACGCGCCGCCGCCGTCATCGCCGAGAAAAACCCCGGCCTGCCCGCGGCGGAGGCGGCCAGCATCGCCGAAATCGTCGGCATCGGCGCGGTGAAATTCGCCGAACTCTCACAAAACCGCCTCACCGACTATGTGTTCTCGTGGGACCGCATGCTCGCCCTGCACGGCGATACCGCACCCTATCTGCAAAACAGCTATGTCAGGATCCGCTCGATCTTCCGCAAACTCGACGCCCCGTTCGATGCCGCCGCCTGCCAGTTGCTGCTCACCCAACCCGAGGAAACCCACCTGGCTCGCTTGTTAGTGCGCTTCGGCGAGGTGGTGCCCACCATTGTGGAGGATTTCCGCCCCAACCTGCTGGCCAACTATTTGTTGGAATTGGCGCGCGCCTTCCACTCGTTCTATGAGGCCTGCCCGGTGCTCAAGTCCGCCGAGCCGCTGCGCGCCAGCCGCCTCGCCCTCTGCGAGCTCACTGCCCGCACCCTCCAACAAGGGCTCCATCTCCTCGGCATCAAGGTCCCCGATAAAATGTAAAAAAGACAGAAGAGGGGAAGACAGAAGACTGAAGACTGGAAATTGAGCGCCGCCGCGACCCGGATTCAGCCTAACAACCGCCCAGCGTTTTTCGTCCGTCTCTTGTCTTCTGTCTTCTGTCTGCTAGTCTTGTGTCTTTCCCCCATGTCCCCGTTCTACGTCATTGGTCACAAAAACCCCGACACCGACGCGGTTTGCTCCGCCATCGGCCATGCCGCCTTGCTGCGCGCCACCGGCGAGCAACCCACCGCCATCGCCGCCCGCTGCGGCGAGTTGTCGCAGCGCACCGCCTGGGTGTTGGAGCGCGCCGGGGTCGCCGAGCCGCCCCTGATCACCGATGTGCGCACCACCGCCGGCATGATCTGCCACCGCGAAATCATCCAAGTCCACCAGGCCGACACCTTCCTAACAGCCCACCGGCGCATGCTCGCCGCCGGTGTGCGCAGCATGCCCGTGGTCGATGATGAGGGCGCGGTGTGCGGCGTGCTGAATTACATCGATTTGTTAGGCCTGCTGCTGCCCGCCCAAACCGACGGCATCAGCGTGCGCACGGTGCACGCGTCGCTCTCCAAGCTGGCCGACACCCTGCTTGCCACCAGCCACGGCGCGGCCCTGCCGCCCGCCGACCACGAGGAGGACTTGATTTTGCTCGTCGGCGCGTCCTCCCAAAACAGCGTCGAGCAGCGCCTCAAACAGGCGATCCAAGAAGGCAACATCGGCCAATTCCTCGTCATCTGCGGCGACCGGCCGATCGTCCAGCGGGCTGCCATCGACCACGGGGTGCGGGCGCTGTTGGTCACCGGCGGCAATCCGGTGTCCAAGGCGATGTGCGAGTTGGCCGTCGGCAAGCGGGTGATGCTGCTGTGTTGCCATCAGGACACCGCCAGCGCCTCCACCTTGATCCGATGCTCGCGCACCGTGCGCCATGTGATGAGAACCACCTTTCTCACCCTGCCCGCCTCCGAACCCGTCTCGCGCCTGCGCAAACGCCTCGCCTCGGTCGAACAAACGATGTTTCCCGTCAGCGATACCAGCGGCGGCAAAATGATCGGCGTGCTCACCACTTCCGACCTGGTCGATCCGCCGCGGGTGCGCCTCGCCTTGGTCGATCACAACGAATACGCCCAGGCGGTCACCGGCATCGAGGAGGCCGAAATCACCGAGGTCATCGACCACCACCGGCTCGCTGGCGACTTGGTGTCGCGCGAGCCGATCCGCTTTCTCAATGAACCGGTGGGTTCGACCGCGACGCTGGTGGCGCGCAAATTCCTCTACCGGCAGCTGCCCCCCGAGCGCGGGGTGGCGCTGTGTTTGTGCGCCGGCATCATCTCCGACACGCTGTGCCTGACCTCGCCGACCACCACCCCGCTCGACCGCGAAATGCTCAGCTGGTTGGCCGGGTTCGCCGCGCTCGACACGCAGGCCTTCGCCGCAGAGTTCTTTCGGGTCGGCTCGCTCATCGTCACCGGCGCGCCGGAGGAACTTCTCAATGCCGACCGCAAGGAGTTCACTGAGGACGGCTTCACGGTGAGCATTTCCCAAGTCGAGGAACTCGGCTTGCACGGCTTTGCCGCGCGCCGCCACGAACTCGAAGCCGCCTTGCGCCACTTGGTGGCCACCCAGCGCTACGATTTGGGCGTGCTCGCCGTCACCGATATCGTAGGCCACCACAGCCTGATTCTGGCCATCGGCCAAGAGGCGATCCTGGCCAAAATGCCCTTCGAGCGGCTCGATGCCGCCCTCTTCGATGCCCCGGGCGTGGTGAGTCGCAAAAAACAACTCTTCCCCGCCGTCAGCGATGCCTTGCACCATGCCAAGTAACGGCGCGTACGGGTGATGAGAATCGAACTCACGCCTCAAGCTTGGGAAGCTTGAGATAATCCTTATAGGATAAGGGATTTTTAGACATTGTAATCTTTTGTATCGTTTTTTCTTGCCGAAATGACTGCTGCGCGGCATTGTCCAGACATGCGCAAGACTGCAAAAAGCGACACGGCCCAGGACAAGAAGAAGCTGGTCCGCTATGACGGCGGGGTCACCAAAGGCGAAAGCGCTCACCCTCGTTATTCGTTCGTGGTGCGCTGGCCGGGTGAGGGCGGCAAGCGTCTGGTGAAATGGTTCACCAATAACACACAGGCCACTGAGTGGGCATTGAAGAAATCCGCCGAGGCCGGCGAGCTTGGCCAGGCGTTCGGCAGCATATCGGAAAACGAGCGGGGGGCGGTGGCTGCATGGCGCAAGCTATACGCCAAGCACAGCAACCCTTCGCCTCCGAGCCTTCTGGAAATCATTCGGGAGTTTTCAACCCGATGGGAATCCGCCCGAAGCGGTGCCACCGTCGCCGCCAGCGTGCCGGATTTCGTCGCAGCAAAGAAAGCCGAGGGGAGGAGCAAGACTCATCTTGGTACCGTTGCTGCCCGTCTGAAGAAATTCGTGGAGGCCCACGGCGAGCGGGTGTTGCCCTCACTTGCCACCAGCGAGATTTCAGATTACCTCCTGAGCTTGCGAGGCGACGTGGCTATCGCGCCAGTTGATCCCGCCAAGGTTGCGATCAGTGGCCGCAAGCGCAAAGACCCACTGCCGGCGAAACGCACCCGGGCCTTGCTTTCGCTCGAAAGTCGCGCCGGCCACCGGGCGACCTTGCATTCGTTTTTTGAATGGGCCGTGGGGCGCGACTTGGTGCCATCCAATCCTGTGACCAAAGCCGCGAAGCCAACTCCGCAGCCAAAGCTTCCCGGCATACTCCACCCTGCCGATGCCAAAGCGTTCTTTGCCGCCATCGGCGAACACGCTCCAGCCATTGTGCCGTTTTGGGCTGTGCGGGCATTCGCGGGCTTGCGGGAATCCGAAGCTGTCGCCGCCACCTGGCACATGGTTGATTTGAAAGGCGCAAAAATCACCCTGCCGGCCACCATCACCAAGACCCGCAAGCCGCGCATCGTGACAATACAGCCAGCTCTCAACGAGTTCCTGACGCTGCACGCGAAGAAATCCGGCCCATTGTGCCCGCTCTCGCCCATGGCCCGCCGCTGGCACCTCAAGCTCGCCATGCGCCACCTGCCGACGTTGAAGCTGCCGCGCAACTGGGCGCGTCATAGCTTCGCAACTTTTCATCTCGAAGAGTTTCAAGACCCTGGCAAGACCAGCATGCAACTAGGCCACCGAGGCGGCCCGGAGCTGCTGCACCTGCGCTACGCGGGGGCCGCTACCGAAGCGGAGGCGCATGACTTCTGGGCGATCCGTCCAGCCACTGCGCCTGACAACGTGGTGGATATGACCGGCGCGCCCGAGGAAACACAGGAGACGAAACCCAAGGCCCAAAAACAGAAAGCCGCCCGATGAGCGACATGACACATGCATTCATGCCACCTGCCTACGTTGCAAACAATGAAGCGCTGGGCTGGCTGGATAAGCTTGACGCCCTTGCAAAGTGTGGCAATTCCGACGCCCTTCGCATGTTTTACTCAATCACATGCGGCATGGTTGAGCGGCTCAATGAACTGCATCTGGATTATGCGCATACCGTATTGGAATGGCCCGTGCTGTTGCCGCAGGACCGGGAGAAGCGCCAAGCCACTACGAAGGTGGCAAATGAAATGCGCATCGGATCGGTGAGGGCTGGCGGAGGGGGACAGCCTGACAAACTCGGGTACGGCTCTCAAAAGGGCTTCGCAATTCAAAATCTGCGACGGGTGAGTTTTGCCCGCGCAATCTTGAAATCCATGAACTACGGAGGCGGCGGCGCGGACACGGGAAAGGACAAGGTGATGGATGCTTTCGCCGTCGAGACAGGAATCGTGAAGTTCGATCAGAAGATGTTGGCAAGGGTTCGCGATCTGCCGGACTACCGCCAGTCAACACGACGGCGGTGGGTAGGCGTCATTTTAAAAGTCCTAGATTTGAACCCCATACTTGTTCCGCCCGAGCTTGCCGGCCGAGGGGTAACAAACAAGTTTGAGAATTTGCCGGATGGGCGCATTAAAAAATTTCGCGAGGAGCGCGGCGGGACTTTGAGAAGGGCGCTGCTGGATGGACTAAAGACTGTGTCCGCCGTGCCAGGGATATGGGGGGATTAATGGGTGCATTAATCCCGCAATTACGGGATGCGCGGGGGTGCCTAATTTTGCGGCATGCAGACCAACCCAGCCCCACAGCCGTCCAGCACCCGCGACACGCTACTAACCCGCCCGGAAGCCGCCGCATTCCTCAATGTTGCGCTCCGGACCGTTGACGCCCTCATCGCTACCGGGGACTTGCCTTTTGTCAGGCTCCGCAGGGCCATTAGATTCCGTCCCGCGGCCATTCAGATGTTTATTGAGGCCAGCGAGTGCCGCCGGAATCCGCGGACTGCTCGCAAGCTCAACCGGGCAGCCCGCGCCTGAGTCACCCTATAGGTGCCGCCAACAAATCATCACCTCCGCATTCCCGTGAAACGCCGCAAATCCATCAAGCCGCCGGAGTACGCCGCCGAGCATCCGCCCCAGCAGTGCCGCAAGGTGATGTCGTCAAAGGTTCTCCAAATCCTGGACGACCTCGCCCGGCAGCAGGCTGGCAAACAACTCAACACGGAGGCCCGCGCAAGATGAAACTAGACTATCGAAACTACGTCGTCCAAGAGCCGCAGCCAGCACCACGCACCCGGCCACAGGCAGCCTTCCCAGAGCCTCCGGTAAATGGGATCGACACTTGGCTGATGAGCGCCGCCCGTTGGTGCCACAGCGCCGGGTTGTCATCATCCGAGGCGCTGGCACGCATTGAGGCATACGACGGAAGCCTCAGGCGGCGACTACGGCGAGGCGAGGCAAGCCGGGCCGTGGGGAAGGTCTACAGCACCAAGCTCACCCCGTCTGACAGATTTGAAAGGATGCCGAAGCCGCCTTCATGGAACCCGGCGGAAACAGAGCGCTTGCACCGTGAGTTGGGGACCGCGGTTGAAGACTTGGTTCTCTTGTCACCGGCATTCGATCCGTCGATGATACTTCCGGGTGAGATCCTCCAAAAGCTATTCCCGGACCCGGACGGCCTTTTGTGTATTGGGGAATCCAAGCGCAGGTTCAAGACCGCGCTGCTGGTGGATCACAAGCGACTCTGGCAGCAACAATTCACGGTGCCGGCCTACATGACAGCGATATGGGGGCTCACCCAGGACGACACAAAGTCGATGCACGCCAAATCCAACACCGGACCACGGCGCTACATCGTTTGTGATTTTGACGAACCACCACCGGAGCAACACCCGAGCATCATTCTTCACCTTGCCAAGTATCGCCCTCTGGTGCTGGCTCTATCAACCGGCGGAAAATCCCTGCACGCATGGTTTCCTGCAACATCTTCCAGCGGGGACGACCGCCTTTTCTGGCGCTTGGCTATCGCGCTGGGTGCCGATCCAGTGTTCTATAGGAACCGCTCGCAGTTTGCGAGGATGCCTAACGGCACCCGCGACAATGACGAACGCCAACATTGCATTTACTTCGACCCAACCGCCACACCATGATTGCCGACATTGCCACCGAAGTTGGGAGGGTCACCGGGACCGTGATACCCATCGAACAAATGGGTCAGGTCTGGAAATTTTACTACGACGGGTCCAAATACTACATGGACAACAAGACCGAATTTGTCCCGATGGACCAGCGCAGCGTAACGCGCCACCTGAAAGGGTTTGGATTTGACAGCGTGGAAGCCGACGAGGTCGTCAACCGGATTCAGCTTGAGAAGCACGTCAATTTCTCAGGGCCGCTTGCAGGACATGCCAGAGGGTTGCATACGGCGGGCGGGGTGAAGCTGCTCGCCACCACCTCCCCGTCGGTCATCCAAGCCAAGCCGGGGGGATGGCCGACTCTCCGCACCGTCATTGAAAACTTGCTAGGGGACGACGATGCCGGGACCATTCAAATTCAGACATTCCTGGCATGGTTGAAAATTGCGCGTGAAAGCCTGCTCACCAGCAAGCGCCGGCCGGGGCAGGCTTTGGCGCTTGCGGGACCGCGCGAGTCTGGCAAGAGCTTGCTCATCGATGTCGCCGAACTCGCACTTGGCGGCCGGCGGGCAAACCCCTATCCGTATTTCACCGGCCGGACTAATTTCAACGCCGACCTTGCCGGGGCGGAGTTGCTGGCGGTTGACGATGAGGCGGGAAGCACCGACATAAGAAGTCGCAAGACGCTTGCCGCAAATATCAAAAGCTGTCTCTTCGCTGGTGCCGTTAGGATCGAGGGCAAGAACAAGGCCGCCTTCACATTCCGCCCGTGCTGGCGGATGGTCATTGCACTGAATGACGAACCCGAGGCCCTGCTTGTGCTGCCGCCGCTCACCGAGGACATAGGCGACAAGCTCACCTTGCTGAAATGCCGCAAGATGCCGCTACCGATGCCGGCACACACGATGGAGGAGCGGGAGAAGTTTTTTGAAACACTCCGGCATGAATTGCCGGGGATGCTCGCTTGGCTCGAATCGTGGGAGATTCCCGCCGATTTGCGGGAAGAGCGCTGCGGCGTGCTGGCGTTTCATCACCCGCACCTCGTTCACGCCCTTGGTGAATTGTCCCCCGAGGGACAGTTGCTCGCGCTGATCGACGCAGCACACGCCGGGGGTTCGCTGGCGCTGCCATGGGTGGGGTCCGCTGCTGAGCTGAAATCCATACTCACCGGGGCGCCGGGAACGGGCAGGGACGCCGACAAGCTGCTTGGCGGATGGACACCTGCCGCCGGGACCTATCTTGGCAGGCTGGAAGGGTGCGGACGGGTTGTTCGCCTCACACTCAAGGACGGGATTCAACGCTGGAGAGTCCTTCCAAGTGGAGCAGTGGATTAACTTTATACCTTAAATAACGGGAGAGAGAGAAGAAAACACCCATTATGACACGCACGACCCTCGAACTTGCTCCACTGCTCCACTTATACCCCAGCCACACGCCATGACCCAGACCATCAACCACCCTAGGCCGGGGCGCACCCCTGCCCCCACCGCCCCCACCGCCACCGCCAAGCCGTCCGTGCTCGCATCGCCGCCCATCGCGCCAGACTGCGGGCCTGACCAGCCAGCAGCGAACGTGAGGCGGCCTGCCGCCAAGCCGGCGACCAGACGGCGGGCGCTGATCACGGTCCGCGAACGATTCCCTGGCGAAGCGGTCACTTCGATCAGATACCCGGCCGGCGCCCGTGAGTGGGTTTTTTTGTCAGGGCCGCACTTTAACATCGAGCACGACCCAGGCGCTGGCCGGAGTTGGTACGGGGCGTATTTGAAAGCGCTGCAAGTCGAATTTGCCGAACTGGCCCGCAAACTCGGGTTCGATGAGTTTGAATTCAAAGTGACCGTGCCGCACTGCCACAGGAGCGCCACCTATTCCGTGTACCACGAATACCCGATTTCCTAACCATCCAAAAAAATGAAATCACCCATCCACCACCACCCGAAGTTTTCTCAAATGCTGGTCAACCTTCGCGCCGGGTTGCAAGCCCACGCCGACGCTGCCGGTGAAGCCGTGACCATCGACTACCACTTGTCGGCCGGCCGCCCTATTCGTATGTCCTTCCGGCCAGCCGCGGGTGCAGAGTCGCCCGGGGCCCCTGCCGCGAAGTCACACGCCACCGCCACGCCACCGCAGGCCACGCCAGCGGTACCGCCACCAGCCAAGACCGGAAAGCCCCTAACACGCCGCGAGCGTCGGGCGTTGAACACCGACGTTCTTGGGGTGATGGTGGCAGTGCTTCGTTCACTGCCGGAAGAAGACATTGCCGAGCACCTCAAACATTTCCCCGGAGACTCCAAGTTCCTGACCCCGACCCCATGAAAACCATACCATCCGATTCCCCATCACGCGCACTGGCCGAAGCGCTCGCAGCCGAAGTGCCATCCGCCCGACTGGCCGCCGTGTTGAGTGACGCTCTGGCTTCGACCGTCATGTCCCGCTCCGGACAGGTCTTGCCGGATACCCGCAGCCGCCTTCAGGCAGCCTCGCTCATTCTAGCCTATCAGATAGGTACGCCGGTGCAGCGCCTCGAGAGTGTGGTCGTCACGATGGATGCGGACCAGTCCAAGGATACCGCCGAGCGGCTGCGCCACTCGCCGGCGTTGCGGGCGGCGATGCGCAAGGCCTTGGCCGAGGCCGAGCCGGTGGACGTGTAGATGCGGCATGGTGGCGGCAAAGATTGCGGACATGCCGCATGGTGGCTCCTACAACGTGAAGAAAGTCGATGGGCCAAATGGCCCATCGAAAATCAAAGGAAAATCCAACGCCGAAGCCGCCGAAATGATGAACGTGAGCGAGCGGACGGTGGGAGCCAAGATCGCGGATATGCCGCATGGTGGGGCTGTTTATTCCCCTCCAAAAAGCGATGGGCCAAATGGCCCGCATTCGGAACACTTATCTTGACATCCGGGGAATGGATTGCAGAATCCGAACATGAGCAAGGGACCAGGAAAACTTCAAAGGCTGGCCACAGAGCTGTGTGCAGACGGCGTGACCCTCATTTCTGGCGATTACCTCGCCCACTTGGCCGCGGGGGCTCCTCCAACCGATTCCCAGGTGCGGTCAGCCCGCCGGACCTTGCAGACGCTGGCGGCGAATGGGGCGATAACAGATCACGGATTCGCCGGCGGCACTGGCAGGAAAATATATGGTGGACCCTTGGCCAAGCAGATCGACCTTGACCGAGCATACCGACAGGCAATGCAAAGTTTCCGGTAAGTGTTCCGAATGCGGGCCATTTGGCCCAGTTGAACGAGATGGGAAGACTATCGCCCAAGCCGCCGCGAAGATGCAACTTTTATGCGTTATTAAACCGCCTTGAAAATGGCATAGCGAATTGGCGCGTGCAACCCGTTAGCTATCAGCCGGTTGGAAATCCCCACGTTTCGTCATGTTAGAAAACATTGACAGCGCCGCCCGAAAAGGAGTATTTGCGCGGATTCCCAAAACGGGAGCATCCAACATGAAAAATACCATCAGCCGTCAGACCGCCACCACGCTTGTGATTCACACCCCCGGCACGCCGGATGAACGCTGGGGCATTGATGCCAAAACCATGGATGGTGCCAGGACCGCAGCCCGCGCCTTGGGTGAAACGCTGGAGCAATTCGTTAAAACCGCGATTCTTGAAAGGCTTGCGGAATTGCGGAAGACAGAGGCGAGCACCGTCAAGCCGCCAGTCATCACTCCGCATGAAGGATGGGTGCAAGTCACGCCAGCCATTCGCCGCCTCGCGAAGCAGCTCGAAGTCACGCCCGAAGCCCTGGCGCAAGACATCCTGCTTTCTGGCTCTGTCGCGCTGGACAACTCCCTCGCTTTAAACGAGGACATCGAGCTGAATCCGATCTTGTTCGCCTGCACGCCCCTTGAACCGAGTTTCTCCCATCGCTGGACAATCACCGCGGCGCTGGACACGCTGCCGCCCGAGTTCATCCAAGATTGCCAGCGCCAGGCCGACTACGCCGACTTGACAATCCAGGCCGTGCTCTTCCGCGAGATGCTGCATGGGCTTCCGAGCGAATAGTTGCCCTCACCCCGATCACCCGCCCTGCACGGCTCGTCCGGTTTCAGATTACACCGGCAACGACCCGCTTGGTTTCGGCCAAGATGCTCATCATTGGCCGGCGGTATAATCGGATGAAGACAGTGGGGCATGGTAAGGGTTCTGCGGGCCAAAATGTCCCCCAGAATACCGCCGCAAAACTCGGCAAAGAGCATGGCGTGAGCGAACGCACCGTGAAGCGGGCCGGGGAGGTGATCAAAGACGGCATCTCAGAACCAAGAAAAAACCTTCTTGGTTCAGGGAGGAAAACGCGCCGAATATACCAAAGTATCTGCATCGCTGTCGCTGGGCTTCTGATAGATCTTCGCGAAGCCATGAGAACCAACACAACTCGTCAACGTGCCTTGCCCCAATCCGAAGCTCGCGCGAGAGGGCGAATCAAAGCCCCCAACAAGTCCCACTGGCTGAAACCGCTGGCAATCCTGTGTTGCTTGGTAAATGCCGTGTCGGGCGTCACGTTCGGTGTTTTTGATTATGACGAATTTCCACACCCCGACCATCGAATCACGATCACCCGTTGCTCAACCGGCGCGGAGGGCGCTGTTATCATTCCAGCAACCATCAATGACCATCCGGTGATAGGCATTAAAGCATCTGCGTTCTATGAGTGTGCCAAAGTGACCAGTGTCACGATTCCTGACAGTGTCATCAGCATGGGGCAAGCGGCGTTCGCATATTGCTATGCCATGACCAGCGTGACGACTGGCAATGGTCTCACCGGGATCGCGCAAGATGCCTTCGTTCAGTGCCAAAACCTGACCAGCGTCACGATTGGTGGCAGCGTCACAAGCATTGGGGTAGGGGCGTTCTCAAACTGCTACAGCCTGCCGAGCATATCGATTCCAGCCGGTGTGACCAGCATCGGCGGCAGGTTCTCAGGTTGCCTTAGGTTGGCATCCATATCGGTTGCAGCAGGGAACCCGAATTACATCAGCGAGGACGGGGTGTTATTCGACAAACTCAAAACCACGCTCATTCAGTGCCCCGCGCTCAAGAGTGGCGCCTACTCAATCCCCAACGGCGTCACAAGCATTGATGGGGCGTTCTCCGGTTGCAGCAATTTGACCAGCATCACGATCCCTGACAGCGTCACAATCATCGCCTCGGCGTTCATGGGTTGCTCAGCCCTGACCAGTGTCACAATTCCCCCCGGTGTCACACGCATCGATGGAACGTTTTCTGGATGTAGCAACCTGACCAGTGTGACGATTCCCGACGCTGTTACCATAATCGAAAGCGGCTCGTTTCATTCCTGCCATAGCCTGACCAGCATAAAACTCCCCGCCAGTCTCACCGGCATTGGACCTAGCGCGTTCCATTCCTGCACCGGGCTAACCAGCGTCACAATCCCATCCGGGGTGACTTGGATCAACGGGATGGCCTTCTACTGTTGCAGTGGGCTGGCCAGCGCATGCTTCACGGGTGACGCCCCGTTGATGACGGAGTTGAATGTTTTTGATTCCACCGCCAACGGCTTCAAGGTGTATTACATCAACGGCAAAGCGGACTTCACTACGCCGGCTTGGCAGGGCTACCCCGCATTCCCCGGAGCGCCGTCGCAATTCACAAGCGCCGCACCACCCACAACTGGCAAAGTCGGCACCAACTATAGCCACACCTGCGCGGCGACGGGCACGCCGGCCGCAACTTTCGCTGTGACTTCTGGGGCATTACCAGACGGCACGTCCATGAGCAGTGCCGGGATAATTTCCGGTGCCCCGACCGCAGCAGGCATCTTCACCGGCACCATCGCCGCATCCAATGGCTTCCCTCCTGATGTCACGCAGGACTTCGTCATTGATACCAACGAATACCGGATCCTCACCGCCAGCGGCATCCATGGCAGCGTCGCTGGGGGCGGCACCTTCCTCCTCGCCACCACCACCACCCTCACACCCAACCCCGCCCCCGGCTACCTCTTCGCCGGCTGGACGGGTGACGCCACTGGCACCGCCACCCCGCTGTCCGTCCTGATGGATGCCGACAAGACCATCGGCGCGTCCTTCGCCCCTGACACCAACGACACCGACGGGGACGGCCTGACGAATTATCAAGAGATCGTGGAGTATGGCACGGATCCAGCCAAGAAGGACACGGATGAGGACGGGGTGAAGGATGGCGTTGACGCCCTGCCAAGTGACCCAACTGAAACGCTCGACTCGGACAACGATGGGATCGGGGACAATGCCGATCTGGACGATGACGGCGACGGGTATTCGGATGCTGACGAGGTGGCAATCTACCACACGGATCCCAAGCGCGGCGACTCGGACGGCGACGGGCTCAGCGACCCGCAGGAGTTGCAGACATATCACACCGACCCCAACCTTGCCGACTCTGACAACGACGGGCTCAATGACGGCGCGGAGATTTCCCACCACACCAACCCCAAGGCTCCCGACAGCGATGGCGACGGCTTCCTTGACGGCTACGAGGTGCTGACGGGCAAGCTGCCTCTCGACATCGCGGACCATCCCGCGCTTGTGGCGGAGGCGAGGACAGCCATCGAGTTCACGTTTCCAGCCGCCCTTGGCAAGACCTACCGCATCGAGGACTCGCTTGACTTGGACACATGGACCATCGTGGAGAGCGGGATTGCCGGCAACGGGGAGCAAGTCCAACGGTTCTACTCAACCCGCGGAATGCCCATGCGGTATTTCAGGGTGGAAGAGGTTGCGCCGTGATCTGACACTGCCGGCCGGCTTGGCTCTTTCTGGCGGGATAAGAACAAAGCAGACCCCCCCTATGCACACAGTCATTCTTGCGATTTGCTTCCTCGCCCTCGCCGGCGCTGTATTTGTCTCGAGAGAGAATAAAACAGAGTCCAACCAGTCTATCTTCATCCTCTCCATGCTCATTGGAGGACTGTTCTCCGTTGCTGCCCTGTGGGTTGCCTGTCTCGGGTTCCTGCAAGGAGATGTTGGAATGCCAAACAGTCCCAGCTTTCGCACCGGACGCTTGGTCCCCCGCAAAATTTCCGAAGGCGATTGCTCATACAGGTTTGCCCTCCGCTACGAGGAACGGAAGTGGTGGGGGGGGGTGAGCGTAGGATCGTGGCCGGCGCGATGGAACTCGGGAAGCGGAGAATACGAGTATTGCGATTCTGGCTCATGGCATGTGGTCCCGATCTATTTGAACCGAGACGATGATCGAACTTTTTACTACGACAACCGCGGAGCGCATGAGGAGTGACTGGACTCCCGCTGCAGAAACCATCCGCCCGCCCGGCCGTCGTAAATTGTCCGGGCCGATTTCATAACTGCTCCCACTCCCCATGAAAACATTCACCAGCGTTGATGACTCCGTGCTGATTCGAACAATTGGAAGCGCCCGCCAGCGGCTCGTTTTCATAGCGCCTGGGCTGCGTCCACCAGTCGCCGATGCTCTTGCGGCAGCCATGGGGCATATACCCACTGATTCCGTTCACATCGTTCTTGATGTGGATGCCGAGGTCTGCCGCCTGGGCTACGGGGACAAGGACTTCAAGGGAATGGGAATTCTTCAGGCCGCCGCGCAAAGCCATGGCCTGACCGTCAATAATCATCCCGGCATTCGCATCGGCCTGCTTATCGCGGATGATCTCACCCTTGTTTACAGCCCAACGCCCGAGCTGATTGAGACGGAATCCAGACAGCCTGACAAACCCAACGCCATCTGCCTACGCTCCGCCGTCCCCCCGCAGTTAGCCAGCGCTTGCGCTATTGGTGCCGATGGCTTCCTGAATCTGGAGGTTGGTCACGAGCCGGTTGAGCAAAAAAAGATCGAGGCGGTCAAACGCGAACTTGCCGAGCGCCCGCCAAAGCCGTTCAACGTGGCCCGCATTGAGCGCGTATTCAATTCCATGCTCCACTTTGTCGAGCTGCGCATTGAGGATTACAAGCTCACCAGCCGTTCCATTTCGCTCAATGCTAAGCTCTTTGGCGTGAAGGATGCTGAAATCATTCGCCGTCTGAGCAACCGCTACCACCTCTTCGCGGAGTCGGACGCCCTGGATGTCGAGATTCCCGCCCTCGATGGAGATGGCAATCCTTTGCCAGACACGCCCAAGCAGACGTTTGGTTCGCGCTCTATCGACGAGGAACGCAAACGCATCAAGGATCGCTTCATTATGGAGGCGGGTGACTTTGGCCTTGTGATCCTGCGCAAGGACGTCGCCGATTTTGAGAAGGAGCTGAAATTGTTGGAAATCAAGATCGCCGCCTACAAGGAGGCGGTTCAGGGCATTATCAAACAACGCACCGATGAGATTGTCTCTGAGCTGCTCGCCGCCTTGAAGGAAACCTTGCGTGTCAATCCCCCGGAACACTGGCGCTCCCACTTCCTTGGGGATGAGCCATCGGATGCCGACGTGAAGCGCCTATTCGAGAGCGAAATCAGGTCCGAAGTCAAACGGGTGAAGACCGACTTTGACCCACGCGTCTTTCATGCCTTCAAAGATGTGACCTACCAGACATTCCACGACAAAGGCTTCCGCCAGCTTCTCGAAAATCGTTTTGGCACCGACGCCATCGCCCGTCTGTTTTCCGAACACGACGTCGCACCGGAGAAAAAGACCAAACCATGAAGTCACCAGGATGTGTCACCCCAAGGTCAAATCCCTATCAGTCATAACGGCTGAAAATGCTTGTTGCGAGACCTGTTGAGACCAGGTGCCAACCCGCCAACCGGGAAGGGAGTTGTTTCAGTGCCCGGCGTGAAGTTCGCGGTGCTTCCTCAAGCCTTCCGCCACCGCGATGGAAACAAACGAGCGGACCAAGGGAGAACATCCTTTGAACCGGACCTTGCGCGAGAACTCGTCGCCGTGCTCCTCTGCCATATTGCCAAAGCAGGCATGAACGAATGAATCAGTTAGGTTGGTGACGCCGGTAAAGTCGAACACCACCGATTCCACCCGATCCCAGATGCATTCAATCCGGAGCGAGCGAAATTGGTTCCCAAGGTGGCCGTCGGCGAGGAAATCGCCGAATTCGGAAACCATCTGGAATTCGAGTTTCATGAGAATTTTGCTTTACGTGGGGGGGATTACTTTTGGGAAGCGCGGGCTTGAGGGGCACTATAGGTTCTTTTCGGTGCCCTGCAACCGGAATTTTGGCACGCCTCATTCCATAAACATTCCGGGCGTGTCGATGCTCCCCATCCCGATCTGTGACATTGCCTCCGCGTGCATGGCGGCATAGTCAGCGATTTGGTCCCGGTGCAGGGAAACGGCAACCAGCGTTCCAGGGAAGAAAATCGCCGGTCTGGGCCGCGCTTGCTCCGTGCTGTGAAGCTCGTCGAACCAACCATCCTCGGAGGCGATGGTAAGTTGACCGCCGGCCTCCTTGGCAAGAATTCGGGTGATCGAAAGGCCAACGCCACGGTGATTTTGTCCGGCATAAGGATTGGGATTCGGGCGGAGAAGGGCGCTCGAAACCCGAGGTTGCAGGGCGAGACGGATGGCCGCATCCGGCGTATTCGCCTCGTCTTCCCGCGAGGTATTCACGAAGCTTCCGCGAATGCCCATGCCGTCGTCCGCCACAGCGATTCGGACCTGATTTCGAGTTGGGAAAAACTGCGCGCAGACATAGGCCCGCCCCCCGGAATGATACTTCGCATTCGAGAGCAGTTCACCGGCGGCATACTGGAGGATGCGATAAACGTCATCCTCCGGGTTTGCATCGGGCAATGTGCAACGGGTGATTTCCGAGGCAATCCGGTCCACTTCACCACTCGCAAAATTCAGGGTTTGAACCGGCACAAAACGACCGGATGCGGCACGACGCGTAAAATTCTCCGGGATTTCCACGCCGAGATGTGTCAGAAAGTCGATCCGCTGGAGATACCCCAAATTTTCGCAAGACTCGACGCCAACAAGGGATAGGTCCCTCCCCTCCCGCTTCCACCGGTTGCACCGCGCCAGAATGGCGACGATGGCGGCAGGGGTGAGAAACTTTACTGCGGCAATATCGACTTCTATGGCGGGGTGCCCTTCGCCGGTAGCCAACAATGCAAGAAGGTGGGGAAAATGATTTTCCTCAACCCATCTGGGAATGGAAATGACAAAAGGGCACATTTGGAAAGGTGAAGTCGGGCGCCTCAATGGCGGGGTTGAGGAACGGGCACCATCAAAGCCGGGATCTGTGAATAGTTCAACTGAAACGAATCGCCGCCCGCTACGAAAAAGGAGCAACCCTCACCTTTTTCCGAAGGCGAATCTTGGTTTGCCGCCATGCCCTTTGCCCGTGGGCGGACGCATACCACGGCGATAATGCCCGAGCCATAGACGGAAGGTGCGTTCGCTCTTGCCGGCCTCACGCGCCGCCAGAACGGCAGCGGCGAACTCAGGCAACGAGCGGTGCCACCGCCAGAATGTTTGCCGATGCACGCCGGCAGCCTCGGACGCCTCTCGCACCAAACAACCTTCAGCCAGCTTTCTCACGATCAGGCGGTGCTGCCAATTCATACACGGAGGGTGCCTCAATTCAGGCTTCGAGTCCAGCGTGCGCGTCCGCGTGCGGGGAATAGGTAACAGAGGCGAAGCAATTCAAGGGCGGAAGTGAAAAAAGCATGTAACGCTTTGTATCGCTTTTTGGCCTCATCCTGGCACAATTTAGCGCGACTTGGCGCAGTGTGGCGCAAACAACCAGAGTTGGGTTTTTGCGAAAATTCCTTTGAAACACAAAGAAAAACGGCCAAGTAACGGCGCGTACGGGTGATGAGAATCGAACTCACGCCTCAAGCTTGGGAAGCTCACGTTCTACCATTGAACTACACCCGCGTCGCTGCCGACACCCAAGGCAATATCGCGCCGCGCCGCTTGGCAACCCAAAACTTGCAAACTCTTCCACCCGCAGCGCCAGAGCAGCAGCTCCATCCGAAAAAAACCAAAAAAAACCTTGCGGAGCCGGTGGATATGCTGTTTTCTGCCCTTCAGAAGACGCGGGCATAGCTTAGTGGTAAAGTCCTAGCCTTCCAAGCTAGCCAGGCGGGTTCGATTCCCGCTGCCCGCTCCATGTGTGCGACCCCTCACCGAAAAATTCAATCCCAACCCTCCCCCTTACCGCCATTATGAAAATGTCCGTTCGCTTTGCTTTGTTCAGCGCTGTCTTGGGACTGCTGTCCTCGTCCGCAGCTCTGGCGGAAGTCGATTGCATCAAACTCGCCTTGTCGGTCAAACTTGCCGTTGCGGCCGACCCGGCCGCCACCCTGCAGATTGTCGAGAAGGAAGTGGCAGCCACCCCGGCGTGTGCCTGTGAGTTGGTGAAAGCCGCAATCGAAGGGGCCAAAGCGAGCGTGCAGCTCGTCGCCGCCATTGTGGAGACGGCCGCCACGGTCGCCCCCGAACACCGCCGTCTCATTGGCCAATGCGCCGTGGCGGTGGCTCCCGACGCGCTGCCCAATGTGCAAGCGGTGCTGGCCAAGCTCGAACCTAAAAGCACCAAGATCGCATCCGGGTCCAAGGATGCCAAAAGCGCCAAGGCCGGCCAGACGACTCAGCCGCCGGCCAGCAATCCGCTCGACTTTCCCGGTTCCGGCATCGCCGATCCGCCGGTCCAGGTCGGTGGCAACCCCGGTGGCCCGGGCGGCTTCCCCATCCTGCCCTTTGGCCCGTCGATTTTTGTGCCGCCCATCGTCACCCCCCCGATCGTGGTCCCGCCGCCGGTTACCCCGCCCACCAACCCCGTCTGAGCTAACTTTCCGCTGCGGTGCCAAGTTGCGCCTCCAATTCCTTCCCCCACTCAATCAGTCATCACATGAAACGTAAATTCGTCCATTTGGTCAGCGCCGCGCTTACCCTCGGCGTGGCCACCGCCGCCGAAGGGCTTTACAACATCGGCAGCGAGGCCCAGGAGTCGATCCCGCTGAAGTGGGCCATCGGCGCGGATCTCACCTACGACGATAATGTCACTCCCGGCTACCTGCCCGAGGAAGACTCCTTCTCGATCAACCCGTATGTGGGCCTCTCCTTCGTCAACATGACCCCCCAGACCACTTGGGATGTCTATGCCCGCATCGGCGCTATCTACTACTTCGATCAACCCAAGGCCGCCACCGATAGCACCTATGCCCAGCTGCGCGCCGGCGTGAACCTCACCCACCGCTTCGACGAGCGGCTGCGCCTCTCGAGTCGCAACTTCGTTTCCTATGAGCTGGAGCCGGACTACGCCTACGGCTTTGCCACCTCCCGCCAGGCCGGCGAATACTTGTTCTGGCAGACCGACAATGCGCTGGGCTATCGCTGGTCCGAACGCCTGGCAACCTACACCGGCTTCACCCTCACCGGCTTGTCCTATGCTGACATTGAGAATCAGGACCGCTTCACGTGGACGCTCTACAATCAATTCCGCTACCAGCTCACGCCCCAGCAAACGGTGCTGACCCTCGATTACCGCTACAGCGACACCATTGCCGACGGGTACGCCTCGGATTCCAACGACCAATACATCCTGGCCGGCATCGAGCACCGCTTCAGCCCTAACACGATCTTGATCGCCCGGGCCGGCCTCCAGATCCGCTCGGTCGACCGCGGGGACAACAGCAACAACCCATTCGCCGAGCTGACCCTGCATTCCCAAGTCAACCAGGACTTTTTGATCAAGGGGTTCCTTCGCTACAGTGTCGAACCTTACGATACGGTGCAGACCATTGGCTCCGGTATTTATGACTTCAGCCAGCGCCAAACCCTGCGCATCGGCATCGCCGGCGAGTACAAGATCTCACCCAAGCTGACCCTCTTCGGCGGGGTCGACTATATCCCGTCGACTTTCGATGACGGCAATCTGGTGTACCCCGCCTCCGGCCCGCCATCAACAGCCGGCGGCTACAGCACCGACCTGATCAACCTCTGCATGGGCCTGTCGGTGAAGTTCACGGATTACCTCTACGGTTCGGTGTCGTACAATTACACGGATTCCAGTTCGGACTTCCTCAATCAGGACTATACCCGCAACCGCATCAGCATTGGCCTGCGTTGTGAATTCTGAAGCGGCCGCCTGCGGCGCACTCCCGCCACAACCATCTTGACGACCCGCTTGGCTTGACCTGAAGCTCCCGCAATGTGGTTCATTGCGGGAGTTTTCTTTTGATTTGTGCCAGTTCCTGCCTACATTCCCCCCTGTCCCACCTCGTCATGTCCCCAACCTCTCCCCAACAAAGTGAATCGACCCTGCATGCGTTCGATTACTGGCAGGTCATCAAAAACCGCTATGGCTTGATTCTGCTCACCCTGCTGCTGGTCTTCATGACCGCCTCGGTCATCACCTATGTGATGCCCAAGAAATACGAAAGTTACGCCAAAATCGAGGTCAAGCCGCGGGGCTCGCTCATGACCGTGTTTCGCGGCATGGACGACACCAGCGGCTACAACCGCACGACGCAGAATTTCTTCAACACCGAGTTTGAGAAAATCAAGAGTCGCAACTCCCTGATGAAGGTCATCGACAATCTGGACCTGGCCAATACCTGGGGCATGGACCGCGAAATCGTCCTGAGCATTCTCGGGGGCATCGTCAGGACCGATAACATCCGCGGCACGGACTTGATCACCATCAGTGTGCGCCATGCCGATAAGGATGAGGCCAGGAACATCGCCGCCGAAGTGGCCCGCGCCTATAAGGAATACCGCAGCGAAATCGAAAACAAGGAGGGCGACATGGCACTGCTCGAACTCAAGAAAGCCGTGCGGGCACAGGAAGACGTCGTGGAAGAACGCCGCAAGGTGCTGGCCAACATTGTGCGCGCCAAGGGCATCATCTATTTCGGGCCGGATGCCTACTATCGCTCCATGGGCATGGAGGATGATAACGGCGCCAAGACCGCGCTGGACACATTCAATCAATTGGAAACCGAGAAGATGCAACTGGAGAGCATGATTCAGAGCCTGCTGAAATACAGCAGCGATCAGCTCATGGTGTATGCGTCCGGGCTGCAACTTCCCGACAACGTGGTGCAATCGCTTTTTCCCAAGTATCTGGAACAGAAAACCCAGTTCGATGGCTTGAAACAGCAGGGCCTCGGCCTGCAGCATCCCACCATGCTGGCCAACGCCCAAGTGCTCGAATCGATGAAAAAACAACTCGATGAAGGCGTCGTCTCGCTGCGCGACACCCTGCAGGCCAAGCTCGACCTGGCGGAAGCCCGCTTCAAGCGCGCGCAGACCAGCAAAGACGAGAAACGCGGCGAAGCCATCAAGCGCGGCCTGGACGCCCAGGACTATGTCGATGCCAAACGCGAGTTCGAGTCCGAGCAGGAGATGTTGCAACAAATGAAGCTCAAGTTGATCGGCGAGGAGATCGAAAAAAGGATGCCCGATGAATCCATCATCGTGCATGACGATCCGGTCAGTGGCCAAAGTCCGGTCAGCCCTAACGTGACCCTCAATCTGATGCTCGGCGCCGTCATCGGCCTCATCTTCGGCCTCGGCATCGCCTTCTTCCTCGAGTATCTGGACACCTCCGTCAAAACCCTCGAAGACGTCGAACGCTATTTGCAGGTGCCGGTGCTGGCCGTCATTCCCAAAGACATCGGCATCCTGCACAAACAAAGTGGCATGAGCCCGGATGCCGAGGCCTACCGGATTCTGCGCACCAACATCGAGTTCAACCGCAAAAACCCCGAGGACAATTCCATTACCATCATCTCCGGCGGGGCCGGCGAAGGCAAATCCACCACCCTGGTCAACCTCGCCTATGTCTGCGCCCAAGGCGGCTACACCACGCTCATGATCGATGCCGACTTGCGCCGGCCGCGATTGCATACCTTCTTTGACATCAGCAATTCGGTCGGCCTCACCAATTACCTGACCACCGAGCTGATGCTCGAGGATGTGATTCTGCAGACCCCGGTGGACAACCTCTATTTCATGCCCTCGGGCATCCTGCCGGCCGATGCCGCCGGCATCCTGAACTCGCGCCGCATGTCGGAACTCATTCAGGACGTCAAACAACGCTTCGATCTGGTGCTGGTGGACAGCCCGCCGATCCTCGGGGTGAGTGACGCCGCCGTGCTCGCCAGTGAAGTGGACCTCACCGTCATCGTCGTGCAACACCGCAAACTGCCCCGCAACATGCTGCTGCGCGTCAAACAAGCCGTCGAAAATGTCGGCGGCAACGTCATCGGCGTCGTCCTCAACAACGTCGATGTCCGCAGCGACAGCCAATACCAATACTACACGAGTTATTACACCTACTATGCGCCGGCCGAGTCCCAGATCGGCGCGCCCTCCAGCGGGGCCCCGGCCAAGGCACAAGCCGCCACCAAGGGGTCGGCCGTCGCCCGCGCGGGTGACAGCGAACAGTATTGACAAAATTGCACCCTCAGCCAGATTGCCACCATGAATTTCAAAGCTCTAATTGTAGGAAGTCTTGCTTCGCTCTTGCTGGCCATCACCGCCTTCGGCCAGGCTGTGATCAAGCCGGGCCGGGCGGTCACCATGACCATTCTGGGGGTGCCAACCGAGGAAAAGTCCCGCTTCGATGGCGTTTATCCAGTCTCGGAAAGCGGCACGGTCAACATGCCGCACATCGGGCCGGTCAAGGCCGCCGGCTTGCGCGCCGACGAACTCTCGCGCATCCTCCAAGCCAGCTACAAGAGCCGCGAGATCTACACCAACCCGACCATTCAGGTCATCGATTCCAGTGCTCAGACCTTGGATAAGCAGATGGTTCACGTCGGCGGCCAAGTGCGCCGGCCCGGCCCGACGGAATTCATCCAGGGACTCACTCTCTATCAGGCGGTTCAAGCGGGTGGGGGACCCACGGAATTCGGCAGCATGAAACGGGTCAAATTGTTACGCGCGGGCAAGCTGCGCCAAATCGACCTCACCCAGGCGCCGTCCATGTCCGTTCAACTGGAACCGGGTGACACCATTGAAGTGCCCCAAAAGACCATCCTGGGAAATTGATGCGGGCGGAGGTGTCAGCATTGCCGGTAACCACCGTGGAAATTCCAAGGTCATGAGTTCGAATTGGCCCTCCCCGCACCTGCTGCTTGCCCTCATCGCCACGCTGGCCTGGCCGTTGGCCGCGCGCGGCATTGAGTTGCCCGCCGCCTTGCTCGAGGAGCTGAAGGCGGAAAACTTCGCGGCGCGCGAGCGGGCCGAGGCGGAGTTGTTAGCTTGGACCCGGCAGCGCGCGGACGCCTCGCTGGAGGCGCTCTATCAACAAAGCCGCAGCGCGGCGGACCCCGAGTTGCGCGAGCGCTGTCTATCGGTGCTGCGCGAACTCGTGACGGATGAATATCTGCGCAACGGCGTCGGCTATGTCGGCATCCGCATGAACCCTAACACAGAAGCCGTCAATGTTCCCGGCGAGGCCAAGCCGCGCTTCGCCATCCGCGTGCTCCAAGTCGAGCCGGCCACCCCCGCGCACAAGGCCGGCTTGCTCGGCGGCGATCTGCTGCTCAGCGTGAACGATGCCGTCTGGCAGCAAGCGGACACCTCCGCCATCATCAGCGAGAAAATCAAATCCTTCAAAGCGGGCACCGAGGTGACGCTCAAGTTGTTCCGCGATGGCAACATCGTGGCCGTCCCGCTGGTGCTGGGCCGGCGCCCGGCGGGGGCCGACCTGCTGCAATTCCAATTCGGCCTCGGCGGCATGCAAGCCAGCCCCGAGGCCGCCGCCGCCGCTGAGCGCACGGCCAGGCAGGAGTACTTCCGGCGCTGGCTCGCGGCGCGCAAAACCAAGGACTAAGCCGCCCCGACCGGGGATGGGGCCGCTGGTTTTAAGCATCGACAATCCGCCAATATATGCGAGCTTCTGCCACCTCCTCAATTTTTCCCGCAACCCTATCCATGATCAGCATCCCGTTTGGTAGAGTGGCCACCGCCGTCGCCGTGGCCGCGGCGTCATGCACCGCTTGTGCCCAGCAAGCCGACTTCAATGAGGTCGGCAAGCAAATGGCCATCAC
>CAIZNN010000278.1 GCA_903934285.1 Akkermansiaceae bacterium
CCGCCAGTCCGACGCCGCCCAATTCGCCGGGGCCATCGATGACGCGCGCATCTATGCCGGGGCCTTGACCGCCGCGCAGATAGCCGCGCTGCAACCCAATGTGGCCTCAGAGTTGAAACCTTGGGCATGGTGGTCATTCGATGACAAGGAGGCCAAGGACCGCACCGGGCGCTTTGTCAGCACCGAACTGGTCGGCGGTGCCAAAGTGGAGGATGGCAAACTCGTGTTAGACGGGGTGAGCGGCCAATTGCTGGCCAAGACCGGCACGGAAGTCCCCATCGTTTACGAGCAACCGGCGTGGCCGGCCAAGCCGCCCGCGGAGTGGCTCACCTATCACCTCGCCCATCCCGGGCCCGGCAACGGCATGCCCGGCGACCCGAATTGCGCGTTTTTCTGGAAAGGCCGCTATCACCTCCACTATATCTATGCCCACCAGGCCGGCTTCTCATTCGCCCATGTCTCCAGCGCCGACATGGTGCATTGGAAATGGCACCCGACCACCCTCACGCCGCCCAAGACCGGCCACGGCATGTTCAGCGGCACGGGCTTTTTCACCAAGGATGGCAAGCCGGCCATCATCTATCATGGTGAAGGCTCCGGGCGCAACCAGATCGCTTTCGCGCTGGACGACAACCTGGAGAAATGGAGCACGCCGATGCCGATCATGCCCAAGGAACCGTCCGGGGCCCCATCCACCGTCAAGCAGTGGGATCCGGATTGCTGGCTCAATGGCAACACCTATTATGGCCTCTCCGGCGGCGGCCCGCCCTACCTGATGAAGTCGCCCGATCTAACCAACTGGGTGAATCTCGGCGAATTGATGCACGAGAGGATGCCGACTACCTTGGGGGTGAGCCGCAAGGAAGACGTCTCCTGCGCCAACATGTTCCGCCTCGGCAACAAGTGGATGTTGCTCTGCATCAGCCACAATCTGGGCTGCCGCTACTACCTCGGTGACTTTGTGGACGAGAAATTCCTGCCCGAGTTCCACGCCATGATGAACTGGCGGGCCTGGGAGTTTTTCGCGCCCGAAAGCCTGCTCACCCCGGACGGCCGCCGCGTCATGTGGGCGTGGTGCAATCTGGGCTACCCGCAAAGCGGCATCCAATCACTGCCGCGCGAATTGAGTCTGCCGGCCGACGGGGTGCTGCGCATCAAACCGCTGCGGGAATTGGAACAACTCCGTGAGGAGGCGAAACACGAAGCCACCGTGAGTCTGAAAAGTGAGGTGGCCCACCCCCTCAAGGAGATTGCCGGCGATGCGCTGGAGCTCAAGATCCACTTCCAGCCGGGGACGGCCAAGGAGTTTGGGGTGGAGGTGTATTGCGATGCCGCTGGCAACAACGGCTTCCCAATTATCATCGAACCGGGCGGCAAAATCCTGCGTCTGGGCGACCTCAAGGTGCCCTTCGAATTGCGCGCCGGCGAAGCGCTTGACCTGCGCGTCTTTCTCGACAAAAACGTCATCGAGGTCTTCGCCAACGAGCGCCAGGCCGCAGTGGCATCCCACCGCTATACCGTCGGCAACCACGGCATTCGCCTCGTCAGCCGCGGCGGTGATGCCGTGGCCAGCGACATCACCGGCTGGAAAATGAAGTCCACTTATCCGCAACCCAAGCCTTAAGTGCGCGCAGGGTTGGGCTTGACCGGAGTGGATTTTGCACGGATGCTGCGCGCCGTGCTTGGCGCGCCAGTTCACCCGGTGTGGCTGCGCCACGGCCGACCCGAACCATCAACCCCAATCCCTTGTGCTCCTCCACTTTTATAAAATGAACGGTGCCGGCAATGACTTCATTGTCGTCGATAATCGCGACCTGTCGCTCAGCGCCGCGCTGGATGCCGATACGATTGCCGCGCTGTGCGACCGCAATCGCGGGATCGGGGCGGATGGCTTGCTGGCGGTGGAGCCGGCCCGCAAGGGCGCGGACTTCCGCTTCCGCTATTACAATGCGGACGGCTACGAAGCGGAGATGTGCGGCAACGGGGCGCGCTGTTTCGGCCGCTTTACCGCCCACCTCGGCGAGACGTTGCGCGAGCGGGTGAGCTTCGAGACGATGGTGGGCACCCTAACCGCCGAGATGATTGGCGACAACGTCCGCATCGCCATGTCCGAGCCGACCGGTCTGCAGCTCGACACCGGAGCCACGGTGCCCGGGCTCGACGCCGCGCTGCACTTCATCAACACCGGCGTGCCGCACGTCGTCGCCTTCGTGGCTAGTCCCGAGGCGCTGGATGGCTTCGATGTCACCCGCCACGGCAGCGCCATCCGCCAGCATCCGGCATTCGCCCCAGCCGGCACCAATGCCAATTTCGTGGCACTGCTGGCACCCGGCCACCTCGCCATTCGCACCTTTGAGCGCGGCGTGGAGGACGAAACCCTCGCCTGTGGCACCGGCATGGTCGCCTGCGCCTTGGTGCACCACTTGCTCAGCGGCGCGCCCAGCCCGATCCTAGTCGACGTCGAGGGCGGCGACACCTTGGAAATTGGATTTGAGAACAACGGCGCGCAGGCATTCACGCATGTCACGCTCACCGGTCCGGCGGATTTTGTGTTCGACGGCGAGATCGACTTGTAAAATACCGCTTGGTGGAACCGTCCGGATAGGCCATGCTCCGCGCGCCATGCAATTTTCCGGCTGCTATACCGCCCTGATCACACCGTTCCGCGACGGCCGGCTTGATGTCCCCGCCTTGCGCGCGCTCATCGAGCGCCAGATTGCCGGCGGCGTCGACGGCATTGTCCCTTGCGGCACCACCGGCGAATCCCCCACCCTCGACACCGCGGAGCACCTTGAAGTGATCCGGCTGACGATTGAGTTTGCCGCCGGCCGCTGCCAAGTGGTGGCCGGCACCGGCTCGAACTCGACCGCCGAGGCGATTGAACTCACCAGCGCCGCCGCGGCGCTCGGCGCCACCGGCTCGCTGCAAGTCTGTCCGTACTATAACAAGCCCTCGCAGGACGGTCTCTACTTGCATTTCAAGGCCATCGCCGAGGCCACCGCACTGCCGCTCATGCTCTACAGCGTGCCGGGCCGCGCCGGCATTGAAATCGCACCGCACACCGTGGCCCGCCTCGCCGCGGCTTGCCCTAACATCACCGCCATCAAGGAAGCGGGCGGCTCGGTGGACCGCGTCAGCCAATTGCTGCAGGAGGTGCCTGAGGATTTCGCCATTTTGTGCGGCGACGACCCGCTCACCCTGCCTTTCATCGCCTGTGGCGCCACCGGCTTGGTGTCGGTGGCCTCCAATCTCATTCCCGACGTCATCGCCCGCTTGGTGCGCGCATGTCTGAATGGCTCGTTTGATGAAGCGCTGGTCATTCACCGGCAATATTACCCGCTGCTGCGCGGCCTGATGTCGCTGGATGTCAATCCGGTTCCGATCAAATCGGCCGTGGCCCTGCAAGGCCATTGCAGCGCCGAACTGCGGCTGCCGCTCGCGCCGCTGAGCCCGGGCAATACCACTGATCTAGCAAAACTGCTGGAGTCCTACAACCTGCTTTCCTGCTAACAATCACCCCCCCCACCGCCAACACCCCCCCCGCCATGTCCAAACTCTACATTCCCGGTCCGATCAATGTCTCCAAGGAAACCTTTGCCGCGATGAGTCATCCGATGATCGGCCACCGCGGCAGCGAATTTGAAGAGTTATATGCGTCGACCCAACCCATCCTGCAACAACTGGCCGCCACCACCCGCCCGGCCTATCTTTCCACGTCCTCGGCCTGGGGCGTGATGGAGGCCTCGCTGCGCAATCTGTGCGCCAAGAAAGTGCTCACCCTGTGCTGCGGCGCGTTCTCTGACAAATGGTTCGATGTCGCCCTCAAACTCGGCCTGGCCGCGGAAAAAATCCAAGTCGAGTGGGGTGAGGCGATTGCTCCGGAAGCCGTCCGCGCCAAGCTTGCGCAAGGCGGCTTCGATCTGGTCACCCTCATCCACAACGAGACCTCCACCGGGGTGATGAACGATCTGGCAGGCATCGCCGCAGTGGTCAAGGAGTTTCCCGGGGTGCTGCTGGTGGTCGATTCGGTGTCCTCGTTTTCGGCCGTACCCATCGCGATGGATGCGCTAGGCATCGACGTGCTGCTGGCCGGGGTGCAGAAGGCGCTGGCGCTGCCGCCGGGCATGGCGGTGTTCTTTTGCTCCGCCGCGGCGCTGGAGCGCGCCAAGAGCGTGCCAAACCGCGGCTATTATTTCGATTTCATCGAGTTCGCCAAAAACGCCGAGAACAACAACACCCCGTCCACCCCGGCCATCTCCCTGATTTTCGGTCTCCAACACATTCTCGGCACCATCGCGGCAGAGGGCCTGGAGCAACGGTTCGCGCGGCATGCCGCCACCAATGCCATGATCCACGACTGGGGCGCGCGCCACGGGTTCCCGCACTTCGCACCCGCCGCCAACCGCTCGGTGACGCTAACCTGCTTCAAAAAGCCGGAGGCGTTCGACCAGGCGGCGTTCATCAAAAACCTCAAGGCCAAGCACGGCTATATCATCAACGGCGGCTACGGCAAAATCAAAGGCCTCACCTTCCGCATTTCCAACATGGGCAACGAAACCGCCGCCACCATGCAGGAACTCATTGCCGCCATGGATGATGTGTTAGGATAGGGTAGTCCGTCCTACAGACTGTGTTTTATCCGAACTGATTGACGATTGCCGATTGTTGAAGTGAGCTTGAAATTGAGCGACTGCGCCAAACAAGCGCACATCATCAATCATCAATCGAATCTGATAGCGTCAGTCTACAACAAGTATTTTCGATAATGTGCAATCTGCATGGCGGCCTACAATAGGGCGCCGGCGCCTGCTGGCGGCGGCAGTCTGTCACTGCTTGTAGCGCTGGCCGCGCAGATACAACTCCTCGGCCTGGGCGAAGGTGAGGCTGTAAATATCCCCCTTGACCGGCACTTCCAGCGGGATTCTGCCGCTCTGCGGATCCACCGGCATCAACTCCCGCAATGCCGGCACATTGTCAAAGGTATCCGGCGGCAGCGTGATGCGAAACTGCCCCTCATACACCAGGCTGTGCGACTCCCGCTCCGCCGCCCGCTCCGCCAGCACGCTCGTCTCAAAACTCTGGTCGATCCGGTCTAGCAAAGAAGTCGCCGTCCCGCCAGGTGCCCCGCCAGTTGTCTTGTCCTTGCGCGCCGCGCGCGCAATCCGTTGCAACGTGAAATCCGTCTCATCCTCCAAGCTCGTGGCCGCGCTCGGCTCCTCCTTGGCTTGACTGGCGGTCGGCGAGGCACTGCCCGCCCGGTTGCGCCGCAACTCTGCCGCAGTCTCCTCAGGCGTGGGGCGGCGCACCCGCATCTGTCCTGCCAAGGTCATCAGGTCGCCTGCCTTCAAGGCCACCTCGCTGACCTCCATGGTCCCGCCCTGGGTTTTGATTCGCAGCGAGCCCTCGCTGAAGGGCACCGACTTGTAGTTGTTGAAAACATCGAATTCCGTGAGTGCCCGCAACAAATACAGGCGATCCCGCAGTTTGATGACATTTTCCCCATCCAACACGAACTTGCCCTCAAACCCGATGCCCTCGGTCGTATTGGTGGACCCGAAGACGCGGAGGTCGCCGGAGACGGCACCCTCAATGAAGTTGCGGGCCGCCGGCGGCACCAACTCCTCCAATGCCACCCTGCGCACTTTGACGCTGCCGCTCACCTCCGGCCGCGGTCCCGCCGCCACCTTAAGCCCGGCCATACTGACGCTGCCCGCGCCCTTGCGAAACTCCGCCTTCTCAAACACCACGCCGTTGCGCGTACAGGTGGCCATGATCTCAACAATCTCCAAGCGCCGCCACCACGCCTGGGTGAAAGTGCCGCCGGTCAGATGAATCCGCCAGCCCTCCGCCAACCGCTGCAGCTTCAGGTGACTGCCTGCAATCTTGCCATGGGTGCGCTCGGAGTAGCCCCAGCGCAGCGTGGCGTCCTTCACCTCCACGCTTTCCAATTTGAATTCGCCGAAATCCCGGAACACCGCCTCCGCAATCGCCTCCGCCGATTTATCGTCGTCGGCGCCGGCATGCAGTTCGATGTCAAGCTGATTGATCAACAGCGCGCCGGGATGCCACTCGCCGAGCAAACCACTGAGCAAGCCCATCTGACAGCGGAGGTTGCGCGCCTCCATGGTGGCGTAAAAGGTCGCATTGCCGCCTTGGCTGACCAAGCGTGACATCAGCAATTGGCCTTGAACGCGGCGAAACCCGCTCATTTCCACCTCGCTGGCCCCCAGCTTGGACCCAATCGCCTCTTGCAGCTTCGTATGGAATCCGGCAGTGCCCGACAGCCTCGCCAAATACACCACCAGCCCGATGAGCAGCACCAGCAGAAAAATCAGGAGGCGGCTGGCCAAGCGCAGCAAATGGAACATCACCGCCGACTTGGAGCCGACCCCGGCCAGCGAGTAGCGCATCTGAAACCAGAACCCCTGACTTGCCACCCAATGGCTCAAACGTTCGTTGAAATTATTTGATTGGTCAGATGCCATGTGCCGGATCCTTGCTTGCTGCGCCGAAAGTAAGGCTCAGTTCCACAGCCGATGCCAGCTAAAATTCGCCCGCGGCACTTTCCCCTCGCACAAGCGCGTGCTTTCCCCTACCACCCCGTCCGTGGACGCCACTGACTACAAAGTTCGCCTCGAAATCTTCGAAGGCCCGCTCGACTTGCTGCTCTACCTCATCAAGAAGGACGAGGTGGACATCCAAGCCATTTCCATTGAGCGCATCACCCGCCAATACCTCGATTACCTCAACACCTTCAAGCTTCTCAACATCGATCTGGCCTCCGAGTTCATCGTCATGGCGGCCAATCTGATGTATCTGAAGAGCCGCACGCTGTTGCCGCGGGTCGATCAACCGCCCGACGACGAGGCGGAAGACGACGACCCGCGCTGGGATTTGATCCGCCAACTCATAGAATACAAGAAATTCAAGGATGCGGCGGGCTTTCTGAGCTTGCGCGCCATCGAGCAGGAAGGCCGCTTCGCCCATCAGCCCGACACGCCGGAAAAGCCCGCGGCGGAGCCCGCGCCGCTGGCCGAGGTGTCCATCTTCGATCTGATCCGGGCGTTCCAGAACGTGCTCAAGCGCTTCGAGCAATCCCACGACTTCGGCGACATCATCGACGACCGGTATACCGTCTCGGACAAAATCGACTTTCTGCTTGGCAACTTCGCGCCGGGCGAGGCCAAGAGCTTTGACACCTTGTTCCAATCGGCCACCACCAAGGCGGAGGTCATCGTGACCTTTCTGGCGCTGCTCGAGCTGATGAAGCTCAACCAATTCATCGTGCGCCAAAGCACCCTGCTCGGCAGCATCGCCATTGAGCGGCGCACCCACCACGCCATCGCCGAGCTGCAAGCCGTGACCGCCGACACCTGAGCCCGACACCTGAGCCCGACACCTGGCCGCCGACATCCGGGCCCGGCCCTCAGTTCATCCGGAACACGATCCGCGCCTTGGTCAGGTCGTACGGCGACATTTCCATTTTCACCTTGTCACCGATCACCAGGCGGATGAAGCGCTTGCGCATTTTGCCGGAGATATGAGCCAACACCTCATGGCCGCTGCTCATCTTGACCCGGAACATGGTGCCCGCCAGCACCGCTGAAATAACCCCTTCCACTTCCACTGCCTTCTCTTCATCATCCTTGGCGGCTGATCGCGACGGCGGCCCGTATCCCCCTCGCGACTTGTTCGAGGACCGACGGGAAGAAAATTTGGGACGTGCTGGCATGGGAGGTGGCAATGAAAATCACCGGAATCACAACATACGGCTCCGGCGGCGTTCACCCTAAACCACAAGCCCCCGCTCGACAACCCCAAAAAGCCAATCCTGGCACAATTGTCGCTGTCTTATGGGCGATACCAGCAATTTTCGCGGTATGGCGCGAAACTATCAACCCGATGGCACCGTACAGCACCGAGCCGGTCGCCACCCTGCCCGCCGGCGGCATCGCCCGGGTCATCGTCGAAAAGCGCCCCCGCCCACCCCATCCCCACGCCCATCCCATCCATCGTTGCCATGAAACCTGAAATTCTCGCCGCCATTCTCAGTCTTGCCGCCGCAGGCATCCCGGCCTGCCTTGCCGCATCCGAGCCACCCGCCGCGGCCAGTCCCGCCCTGGCCCCGTTCCTCAACAGCTGGCTGGTGTGCGGCCCGTTCGACACCGCCGCCGCGGCCGAAAAATCCCGCCCCGCAGTGGGCGCCACGCTGGATGGCAAGGCGTGGGAATACTTCGACGACCGGCTCTGGAACCGCAATTATGATAACTATCAAGACCTGGCCGGCTACTATGCCGTCAAAAAGGGCGTCGATACCCGCAACAAGTATGTGTATGCCGCGGCCGACGTGTTCAGCCCGGCCGGGCAAACCGTCGAGTTTCGTTTCGGCCTCAGCGGCACCGGCCGGCTGATCGTCAACGGCACCGAGTTGCAGCGCATCGACACGCCCAAGGAAGTCCAACGCGACATGTACAAGCAGGCCGTGACCCTAACAAAGGGCTGGAACCACCTCCTGCTGGAAATCCGCCACGACTTCACCGACGACAAGAACGCCAACGGCGCCTCCATCGCCAAGGACGCGGCGGTGTCCTACCTCGGCTTCTACGGTCGGGTCTCGGATACAAACGGCAACCAGGTCCCAGGCATCCTCTACTCCACCAGCGGTGACACCGCCGCCTTGACCATCGACGCCCAGGCGCTGGCCGCGACGGATGTGGTGACAGCCCCCCCCGCCAAAGGCCGCGGCTTGCCACCTAACGCCTTGCCGACCGGCTACGTCGAGTGGCCCTACGTCTGGAATAAATCGCTTTATGGCCGCGAAAGCCGCCGCATCTGGGCCGACGCCTACCGCTTCCAAGCCGGCGGCGGGTCGCCCGGCTACCGCTGGGAGCTCGCTGCCGGGGCTCTGCCCGCCGGCCTGACGCTCCAGCCCGACGGGTCGATTGACGGTTTTTGCACGCAACCCGGCGAGTTCCGATTCACCGTGCAGGTGACCGACGGCGCAGCCCAAACCGCCCGCAAAGACCTCGCCATCACCGTCAAGGAGCGCCCCAACCGCTGGTTCGAGCTAGGACGCGTCGGCGCCCTCAGCCATTGCGCTCCGGTCTATAGCTTCTGGGTGGACGCCAATTACTCCGCCGACCTGTGGGCCGACCGCGCCCGCCGCCAGGGCCATGCGCTGGTCTCCATCGAATCGCTCCAACAGAATTACTACTGGCCATCCGGCTTCGAGGACCCCAAGCACCCGCGCAATCTCTATCAACCCCGCGACAGCGCCGGCAAGGTGCTCGACGGCCTCAAGCCCTTCGCCGATGCGGTCAAACGCCACGGCATGAAATTCGGCCTCTACTACGCCACCGAAGGCGGCGGACTCGGACACTTTTCCACCGATGTGTTCGTGCAGAACTGCGCCGACCTGATCCGGCGCTACGACCCCGCCTACCTCTATTTCGACGGACCGCAGACCATGAATGACGCCAACTATGATGTGATGTACAGCAATGTGCGCAACTTCGGCGACGACCTCATCATCAACTCGAATGTGTGGGCGGGCCAGGGCGAATACGGCGATGCCGACCTCGGCACCAGCGAGGCGTCCCACATCTACGCCCAGGCCGAACCCGCCCGCTTCACCAAGCGCATCATCGTCGAGCCGTGGAAGAGCATCATCACCAAGAACAACTTCAACCCCTACTACGGCAAACGTGACGACTTCCGCCAGGTGGCCAAGGAAATGGTCATGAACGCCGCCCGGGGCTATGTGGACAACAACGACCAAATGCCGCTGATGAGCCGCGGCCCGAACTGGGACTCCCCCGCCGAGATCGCGAAACGCTATCCCAAGTCCATCCAGGAATTCAGTGATGTCCGCGAGGGCACCGCCGCATGGTTCGCCCCGCCGGGAAAACCGGAACGCCACGAGTCCACCACCGGCACCGTCCCCTATTTCCTCGATGGCTGCGGCTACCAGGACGACGGCAAAGGCAATATCGCCGCCTTTGCCCAAGGCAAGGGCCCGTCGTGGGGCTATGCCACTGCCAGGGACAACCAGATCTATCTGCACTTCATCCAAGGCCCGGACGGCAAAAAAGGCTACAGCGGCGAGCGCACCATCACCGTCGGCCCGATCCCCGCCGGCGTGCAACAAGTGCTTTGGCTCAACGAGAACAAACCCCTGTCGTTCACCCAAGCCGGCCCGGATCTAACCATCACCCTCGAGGGCGTCAGCGCCGATCCGGTCGACACCATCGTCAAAATCGTCACCGCCAACCCGGCACGGCAATACAAGCTGACCAATCTGCGTGCCACTGGCCGGCAACTCACCCCCGCCTCGCTGCAAGTCCAGGTTGAGGGATTCATGACCTATCCAGCCCTCAAGGTGGCCTTCGCCACGGGGGCCCTCCGCTTTTCCTCCGGCGACCCCGCCGTGGCCAAGGTCGACGCCGCCGGCACGGTCACCGCCATGGCTGCGGGCAAAGCGGTCATCACCGTGGAAGGCGTGCACGAAGGCACAACCGCCAAGGACTCCCTCGCAGTCGTCGTGGATGCGGCCAAGAACCTCCGCGTGGACGACTCGCTGATCGGCGTGGTGCTCAAGGTGAATGGCAAGGAGGCCCACACCAGTTGTGCTGGCACCACAGAACTTCCGTTCACCCTCGAAGGCCGCTCGCAAAAGGGCGGCCCCGTTGCGCTCCACACCGCGAAAATCACCATGAAGTCCGGTGTGGTAGACTACGCCAAGGGCACGCCCGCGCACCCGGTTTTCATCACCGAACGGCCCGTCGGCACCTTCAAGGACCACACCTTGGTCCCCTTCCAAGCCAAGGAGGCCACACGCGCCGCCGTCTGGGCCGAGGTCGATCTCGACGGCGTGAAATCCACCACCAACAAGGTGTTCCTCGACATGGACCCGGCCGTCACGCTCACCACTCCGGCGAGCCGGATCACCGCCAGCAGCCACCTCGGCGATTTCACCCCGGCCCTGGTCAATGACGGCATCGGCATCGCCGGGGATGGATCGGACCGCTCCAAGTGGTCCACCTCCGGCAAGCAGGCATCATGGCTCGCCTTCGATCTGCTCAATACCGTCAAGGTGTCCGAGGTGCAGATCCTCTTCAACATGCTCGACCAAGCTTACCTCAACACGCCCGAATCCATCGAGATCCAAGCCAGCAACGACGGCAACGCATGGACCACCCTCGCGACGGTGACGCCCCCACAGCCCGGAAGCGGCGCCTATTTCGGATTTCCCGACACGTTCCGCTTCAAGCCGGTGTCGGCGCGCCACCTGCGTCTGGCCTTCCCCAAAGGCAACCCCAAGGGCGACACCGTGGAGCTGCTAGAGGTGACAATCAACGCCAGCCTCATCCACAATCTGGCACCTTTCGCCAAGCTCTCGGCCTCCTCGCTTTCCAACGAACACTATGGCTGTGAAAATGTCGTGGATGGCATCATCGGCGAACACGGCCGCGGTGAGTGGGCCAGCAAGGGCGAAGCCAATCCGTGGCTGCGCCTGGAGTGGCAGGACGCCACCGCCGTCGACAAGATCGTCCTCCATGACCGCCCCAACCCGGATGACTACCTCCGCCAGGGCAAGCTCTCATTCAGCGATGGCAGCAGCATCGAGGTGACCGACATCCCTAACGACGGATCCGCCAAAACCGTCGAGTTCGCCACCAAGACCGTGCATTGGATCAAGTTCGAAGCCACCGCCAACACGCCCGGCAACAACGGCTTGTCAGAGTTGGAAGTGCACGGCCCGCAATAAGCCAGGATATGTGTGAATGGCGATGTGCCATGAGCAGGGAAACGCCGGGTCACCTCCATCGCTTGCTGGTCGAGACCCCAGCCGCCGGAGTCGGCGAATTGTTCGGCTTCGAGCAGGACCTGGCTGGCGTGGGCGGCGAGGGGCAGCACCGCGAGCAAGCCGAGGCGCATCAAGCCGGACGATGGGTTCTTATGCTTCATGATTAGCGCGCCTTAACCGAAACCTTCAGCCGCATAAAGCCCTGCGCGGCCCCTGTCAGTGGAATGGCGAAGCGGTGCTCGCTGCCGCTGCCCGTGTCGGGCAACTCCAGCCAGCAGCCCGGCTGCAGCGTCGCACTCCACTCGGCACCATACACGACATCATCGACCGTGGCAGGCTGGGTGAAACGAATCTCGTAGTTGCCATCGATCAACCGCCCTGCAGGCACCTGCGCAACCCCCGGTCGCAAGGGGTCGAGCTGGAATGCGTAGCCGATCAGATCCACCCCTGTTAGATGGGCCGCCACGGCTCCCAGCGTGCCCTCCCGCGCCATCGGCATGGCCTGCAACGCCAGATTGTGCCGCGCCGCCACGCCGCTGGCCACCACCATGATGCGACCAGTGACCGCTGTCACCTCCGCAGGGATGGCCCGCGAAAGCATGCTGCCGTCGCCTAACTGGCCGCTGGCATTTTCGCCCCAGCCAACCAACCGCCCGTCTGCCAGACGCAACAAGCTATGATTGCCCCCGGTTGCAAGCGCCGCGATCCCGTCGGCGGCGGCCAGGCCGGTTAGATCCACCGCCACCGGCACGGCACTCCGGGCGGCCCCGGCCCCGCCCACCTGGCCGTGATTGTTTGAGCCCCAGGCGACCAGGGTGCCGTCCGCGCACCACGCCAGGTTGTGATAGCCACCCGCACTGATGGCCACGGGCGTCCTGCCCGCAAGCGCACCATGGCCGCCAATCGCCACCGGCGACGCCACTGCCGTCGTGCTGTTGTTGCCCAATTGGCCGGTGTTGTTATATCCCCAGCTCACCAAGGTTGCGTCGGTGCATAGTGCCAGGGTGTGGTATTGGCCGGCGGCCAGACTTGCCACCCGCTTGCCTGCAAGTGCCCCGCCGCGGTCCACCGCAACCGGGAGCAAGCTGCCAGCCGTGCTGCCATCGCCCAGTTCACCTTCGTCGTTATAGCCCCAGGCCGCCACCGTGCCATCCGCGCCGAGCGCGAAACTCTGATAGGCTCCGGCCGCCACCGCCACCACCTGCATGTTAGCAAGCGCGCCCAGCCGTGGCACCACCACCGGCGCGCGACGGGTCAGCCTGGTGCCATCGCCGAGTTGCCCATGATTGTTATAGCCCCAGGAAACGATCGTGCCGTCCTCGCACAATGCGAGGTTGTGGAACGGCCCGGCGGCGATCGCCACCACCGCCTTGCCGGCCAGCGCGCCGGTTTGATCCAGCGCCACGGGAACCGAACTGTTAGCCGTGCCATTGTTGCCCAGCTGGCCATGCACATTGTAGCCCCACGCCGCCAGCGTGCCATCGGCACACAGCGCCAGACTATGCAAATAGCCGCCGGCCACCGCCAGCACGGTCGTGTCCGCCAACACGGCCGCGGTGCTTACCGGCGTCGGGATCAAACGCTGCTCCGTCGTGTCATCGCCGAGTTGGCCAAACCCATTGCCACCCCATGCCAACAACTGCGTATTGGCCCATTGCAGCACCAGGTCGTTGCCGGTGCCACCATGATAGTTGGCGACGAAGTCATAGTGCTTTGCGTTATAGGTGAGAGTCACCCGCTGCCCCTGGGCCAGGTTGCCGAAGCGGCCATAGATGAAGCCGCGCCCGGAGTTGTTGACCATGGTTAGAACCGTGCCGGGAGCCGGCGCAAAGCCGAGCACCAGCCTGACCGGATGGCCACCGGCCGCGAAGCCCTCGCTGGTCAGCGGGACGTCCGAGGCGGAGTTGAAGACAAACGCCTGCGGCAATCGGTTTACCACAAGGGTATAACTTAGCACAGTCACCCCATCCTCCGCCGTGACGACGAGCGAGACGAGATTATTGCCCACCGCAAGCGCGACCGGCACCTTGACCGCCGCACCATTGGCCGCCACGCCATTGATCGCAACGGTTGCCCGCGGGTGATCGACCACCGCGCTCACCGTGACCACCGCCGTTTCAAACGGCACCGCCGAGAAATAATCAAGCCGTTGCTTTTCAAACTCCGGCGCGATGACGCCGCCATCATGGCCGAGCCCCGCCAGCAAGGCGTTGTCGCTGAGCGTGGTGAAGGTCATGTCGGCACCCCGGATGGTGCCACCATAGGTCGTCGCCACCACGCGGCAGTGATAGCTCGTGCCGGGCCTCAGGCCGGCAAGCGCGGCACTGACCGGAGTGTCCGTTTTGCCCGTGATCTCCGCAGGCGTCGCCGTCGCCGTGCTGCCGTAGGTTTCATCCAGCCCGTATTCAAACGACACATTGACCGCATTTTGCCAGGCGTTGACGGTCCCGTGCACGGTGGCGCTGGTGCCCGTCACCGCGGTGGTGGCCAGGCTCGTAGCGACCGGCAGTGGCAGGTCCGAAATGGCCAGGTTGCTGAGATAGTTAGAGCTCACCCGGATCACCCGTTCACCGGTGATCAAGCCGCTCAGATCCACTGCGGCCGGCGACAGGTTGCTGGTCTGCCGCGTGCCGGTTTGGCCTTGTGAATTGGTGCCCCAGCCCGCCACGCTGAAGTCGTCGCACCAAGCGACCGTGTGCGTTTCCCCACCGGCCGCCCCCAGCACGGTCTTGCCTGCCAGGCCCCCCGTCCGCTCAACCAGGACGGGCACGAGCACGGAGCTGGTGGTGGTGCCTGTACCCAGTTGACCGCTTGAATTCAGCCCCCATCCCGCCAAGCTGCCATCGGCGCAGCCTACCAGGCTGCTTCGATAGCCAGGATACACCCGCGTGATTGTCTTGCCGGCAAGCGCACCGGCCCTGTTGACGACTATGGCCTTCGTCTGCGAGACGCTGGTTCTACCATCGCCCACCTGGCCATTCGAATCGTTGCCCCAGGCGAGCAGGGTGCCATCGGCGGTCAGGGCGAGGATGTGGGTGGCACAGGCCGCAAAACTAACCACCGGTTGGCCCGCGGCCGCAGTCAGATCGACTTGCACGGGTAAACTGCGGTTGGAGAAATCGCCGACACCCAATTGGCCACTGGAATTAGAGCCCCACGCCACCAGCGTGCCGTCCGCGCACAGCGCCAGCGAATAGTCATAGCCGGCCCCAATCGCCGTGATCCGCTTACCGGCCAAAACCCCGGTTTGATTGACCCGCACCGGCAGCGCGCGGTTGGTCATGGTGCCATCACCCAACTGACCGGACACGTTGGCCCCCCAGGCGACCAGCGTGCCATCATCACACAACGCGAGATTCTGCCTGCCACCGACGGCGATCCGCACCACCAACTTGCCGGCCAGCACGCCGGCGCTATCCACCAGCACCGGCAGCGCACTGCTGGAAACCATGGAGCTGGAGCCGTCCCCCAATTGCCCGTAGGTATTGTCACCCCAGGCCGCCAGGGTGCCGTCGGCGCACAACGCCAATGCGCTGTCGTATCCCATGGCAGTGGCAATGACCGTTTTCCCGGCCAATACCCCTGTCATGGTCACCGGCACGGGAGCGGGAGCATCGACGGTGCCGCCGATGCCGAGCTTGCTCTGGTAGTTGTCACCCCAGGCCAGCACGCGCCGGTTGGCCCACTCCAGCACCAAATCATTGCCGCCACCACCGCAATAGCTGGCCACAAACTGATAGGTATTCCCGCCGCAGGCGAGGGCGACCTTGGCTCCTTGGGGCAGATCGGAGAACCTGCCACGCAGCGGCGCAGTTCCCGCATTCTTGAGCAAGGTCAGGATGGATCCAGGTTGCGGCACAAAACCGAGCACCACCGCCGGCAGCTCTCCTGATAGAGTGAACTCGTCCGCTTGGAACGGCGGCGTGTCTGGCGAATTGAGCACGAAGGTCTCCGGCAACCGGGTCACGGTCACGGTGTAGGTGCGGATGTTCAAACCATCAGCGGCAGTCACCACCACCGGAATGACCCGCTGCCCGACGGTTAGGCCAAGCGGTGCGGAAGGCATGCCCGACGCCGTCGCCACCCCGTCGACCGTCACGGCCGCCGAGGCGTGCGTCAGCGTGGGCGTGAGCACGAGCTGGGCGGCGCCGAACGGCACCGTGACTTGATAGTCATTGCAAACCCCGGAGAACGCGGGCGAAAACCCGCCATGGCTGAGCCGCAAGCCGGCCAGAGTGGCAAAGGTGGTGGTGGTGAAGGTGAAATCCTCGCCCAGCGTCACCCCGCAGTCCGCGCTGGCAACGCAGCGGAAATGATAGGTGACACCCGGCGTCAGGCCGCTGATGACCGCGCTGGTGGCAACGGCGGCACCCGCGTCAACCGCGGCAGGATTCCCCGGAATACTATAACCATAGTCGGTTGTGAGTCCATACTCAAAGCCAATGGAAACGTTGGAGTTGCCATTCGGAACCACGGAGCCGTTGAGGGTTCCGCCGGTGTCGAGAATGCCGGTGGCCGCCAACGTCGCGGTGATCGGCGGCACCGGCGACGCCGCCAGCACGAGATTGTGATAGAAGCAGGCCAACGCCGTCACCCGATCGCCAGCCAACAGGCTGCCGCGACTCATTTCCACCGGACTGAGGGCATCGCCAACCGTCGTCAATTGGCCATAGCCATCGTCGCCCCAACCGGCGACAACACCGTCCGCACACAGGGCCAGCGAGTGACTCATGCCAACATGGATTTGAGTCACGGTGCGACCTGCCAGCACTCCGGTCTGATCGACCAGCGTTGGCACCCGGCGCTGGGTGGTGGCGCCGTCGCCCAACTCGCCCGACTCATTGTTGCCCCAGGCGGCGAGGGTTCCGTCGGTGCACAACGCCAGGCTGTGCAAGCTACCGGCGGCCAGGACCTGGACGGTTTTGCCGAGCAGGGCACCGGTCCGGATCCGCACCGGCAGGTTCCGCGCGATGGTGGTGTTATCGCCTAACTGGGCTTTGCTGTTATCCCCCCAGGCGGCGAGCGTGCCATCGCTGCAATAGGCCAGGCTGTGGCTCCCCCCGGCCGCGATGGCAATCACCGTCTTGCCCGCCAACGCGGTGGAGCAGTCCACCAGGACCGGCACCCGGCGGTCCATGTTAGTGCCGTCACCCACCTGGCCGAGGTCATTTTCGCCCCATGCCACCAGCGTGCCATCCTGGCACAGGGCGAGGCAGTGGCGGGCACCGGCGGCGATGGCCGTGATTCGCTTGTCGGCCAGCACGCCGGAACGATCCACCCAGCCGGGAACGGCGGTGTAGGAGGCACTCAAGTTGATACCGAGCTGACCGCTGCCATTGGCTCCCCACGCGGCCAAGCCGCCGTCGGTGCAAAGCACCAGATTGTAGCCGTTGCCGCAGGCGATGAGCGCCGGCATCTTCCCGGCCAGCACGCCGGACTGGTTTACCGCCATGGGCACGGCGACCGCAACCGGCCCCGCGACACCGGTCCCCAACTGACCGGACTGGTTGCCGCCCCAAGCGAGCAAGGTGCCATCGCCGCAAAGTGCCAGGCTGTGGTCCGTGCCGGCCGCCGAGGCCAACAGCGTCTTGCCGGCCAGGGCCCCCGACGAGATCACGGGCACGGCGGCGGATTTGGATACGACGCTGCCGTCGCCCAACTGGCCGGTGCCGCCACGCCCCCAGGCAAACAGCCGGGTATTCGCCCAGCGGAGCACCAGGTCATTGCCAGTGCCGCCGAAATAGTCGGCCACAAACGGATAGATCGTGTCGCCAAAGCGGAGATCCACCCGCTGGCCATGGGCGAGATTGGCAAAGGCCCCGCTGAGCGGGCCGGTCCCCGTGTTTTCCACCAGCATCAGCGAGGTGCCCGGCGACGGCGGGAAATTCAGGGCGATGGCCGCGGCGTGGCCGGTAGCGGCGAGGCCCCCGACGGAAAGTGGCAGCGTGGACGGCGAGTCGAAGGTGAACGTCGCCGGCAACCGGACGACTGTGACCTGATAGATTGTGGCGGGAGACACCCCGGCAAGTGCCACCGTGATGGGATTGTCTCCCAGGACCAGCGGAATCGGTGCGCTGGTGGCACCGGAGGCCAGCGCCGTGCCATTGACCAGCACGGTGGCATCCGCCCGGGGAGCCACCGGGGTGACCGTCACGAAGTCGGTGCCGAACGGCACCGTGGCCAGATAACGCGTCTGGGTGGTGGCAAACGCCGGACTGAGGGCGGCATCATGGAGCGTGAGTGAGGCCAGCGTGCCTTGCGCCGTGGTGGTGAACACCCGGTCCTCACCGCTCGTCCTGCCGTTGGGACCCGATGCAACAACCCGGCAGTGATAGGTGGCGCCCAACGCCAACCCGTCCAACACCGCGCTCACCGGAATCAACCCGCTGCCAGCGACGCTGGCGGGCATGACGGAGGCCGTGCACCCGTAGGCGGTGGTCGGGCCGTACTCAAAATATACCGCCGCGGACAAACCCAACGGGTTGACCTCGCCGCGCAACGTGGCGCCGGTGTCCGCAATTTCGGTGGCGGCCAGCGTGAATGCGGCGGGCGGCGGCGGCACCGCGACGAGCGCGAGACTGAAGGAGGACGCGGCGACGGGCATGAACTCCGCCACCCGCGAACCAGCCGGAAATTTGCTAGAGGCGAGCGCCACCGGCACATTGCTGCTCGACGAAGTGCCATTGCCAAGTGTGGAAGAGCCCCAGACGGCGGCGGTGCCGTCGGCGGCAATGCCGTAGCTGCGCCCGGTGCCGGCAACCGCGGCTTGCAATGTCTTTGCCGCCAGCACCCCGGCCGCTTGCACCAGCACTGGCGCCTGCCGGTTGGTGGTGGTGCCGTCGCCAAGTTGGCTGGCATTGTTGTAGCCCCATGCCACGAGACTGCCATCGGCGCAGAGCGCCTGACAGTGCCCTTCGCCGGCGGAAAACGCCACCACGGTCCGGTCCCTGAGCACGCCGGTGGCGTCCACCAACACCGGGGTGGTCCGGTCCACCAGGCTGTTGTCGCCCAACTGGCCGTAATTGTTCCTGCCCCAAGCGACCAGCGCGCCATCCGCACACAGCGCGTAGCTGCTCACACTGCCGGCCGCGATGGCCGTGATCCTGCGGCCTGCCAGCACGCCGGTCTGGCTGACCGCTGCCGGATACTTGCCGTTGGTGGTGCCGCCGTTGCCCAACTGACCGTAGACGTTGTAACCCCAAGCGAACAGCGTCCCATCCTCGCACAAGGCGAGACAGTGGCTGCCGCCCGCCGCGATCGCAGTGACCTTCCGGCCGGCCATCGCACCGGTTTGTTGGAGCACCGCCACCGGCACGTTCGCCTGATAGGTGGAGCCGTTGCCAAGCTGCCCGTAACTGCTGGCGCCCCAGGTGTGGATCGTGCCATCGGCGCACAGCACCAGGCTGTGGTAGCCACCCACGGCCAGATCAATGACCCGCTTGCCCGCCAGCACGCCGTCCTGGGTCACCCGGAGCGGAGTGGGGTTGGCGCTGCTGGTGGTGCCGACCCCCAACTGGCCGCTCTGATTGTAACCCCATGACACAAGGGTGCCGTCCGTGCACAGCACCACGCTATGGGAGGCCCCGCCGCCGCCGGTTAGAACCGTCTTGGCGGCCAGTTCGCCGCCCATATCGACCGGCGTGGGCAGCAGGCTGGAGGTGGCCGTGCCATCCCCCAACTCGCCATTGTAGTTTCCACCCCAGGCGAACAAGCGGCTGTTAGCCCACCGCAGTACCAGCTCGTTACCCGTGCCGCCGTAGTAGTCGGCGACGAATGGATAGATGACGCCGCCGTACGGCAACTGGACCGTTTGCCCGTCCGCCAGATTGGTGAAGCGGCCGGCAATCGGCTCCGGGCCGGTGTTGTCAAGCACGGTGAGCGCGGCGCCCGGCACGGGCGCGTGGTCGAGCCGGAGGGCGACGGCCAGCCCGGCGAGCGAGAATCCGGAGGCGACGGCCGGAACGGTGGCCGGGGAGCCGAAGGCCAGCACCGCCGGCAGCCGGGTGGCGCTGATTTGATAGGTCCGCTCCTCGCCACCCTCACCGGTCACTTGGATCGTCACCCGCGTGGTGCCGGTGCCGAGCGGAATCGGCGGACTGGCCACGCCGGCGGCCAGCGGGTCGCCATTGACCTCGAGCACCGCGGCGGGATGCGCCGGCGAGGCTGTTAGAGTGAGCGCGGCCACGGAACCCGGCAGGGTGACATGATAGCTGTCGGTATCAGGCTCGAATGCGGGTGCCAGCGTCCCGGCGCTCACGCGAAGTTGCGCCAACGTCGCCGACGCGGTGGTGGTGAACGTCCGGTCAGGTCCCACGGCGGTGCCGCCCGGCCCGCTGGCGATCACCCGGAAATGGTAGGTGGCACCGGCGCGCAAGCCGACCAGCGCGGCTGCCACCGGCACGGGCGTGGTGCCGGACAAGGTGTCGGGAATCGCGGGCGTGGTGGCGCCGTAGGAATCTGTTAGACCGTATTCGAAAGCGACGGTGGCGGCGTTGCCGCTGGGATTGACCCGGCCGTTGACGTTGGCGGTGGCGTCCGCCAGCTCCGTCGCCGCCAGGGTTTCCAGGGCGGGTTTGAGCGCGGAGGCAACCAGGGCGAAGGCCGGATATTCCCCGGCCATCACCGCCGCAAAGACTTCGCCGGTGCGGAGCACGCCGGTAGCTACCGGCCCGGGCCGGTAGCGGCTGTAGGGGCTGGAGCCATCGCCCAAGCGACCGTCGTTGCCATTTCCCCAGGCCGCCAGAGTGCCGTCAGCGCACAGCGCGTAGCTGTTTCGGCCGCCCGCCGCGATCCCGGTGATGGTCTTGCCCGCCAGGGTGCCGCTGCGGTCCACCAGCACGGGATCGCCGGTGGCCGAGGCGACCCCCAATTGTCCGTATTGATTATCGCCCCAAGCAACCAAACTCCCGTCCGTGCACAACGCAAGGGTGTGGCGCGAGGAGGAAACCACCGTATCAACGGTTCGTCCGACCAACACGCCGGTTGGGCTCTTCAGCACTGGCACGGTGGTGGTGCCGCCCCAGACCGCGCTGGCGCCATCCGCGCACAGCGCCCAGGTGCTACCGATGGCAACAATCTGCCTGCCCGCCAGCACGCCGTCGGTTTTGACCAACACCGGGACTGAACTGCTCACCTTCGAACCATTACCCAATTGGCCTTCACTGTTGCGGCCCCAGGCGGCCAGGGTACCGTCCGCGCAGAGGACCACAGTGTGAGACTCGGCGCACGCCATGGCGGTGATGGTTTTGCCAGCCAACACGCCGGATTGCACCACCCGTACCGGCAGGAACCGGTTATTGAGCGTGCCATCGCCCAGTTGGCCGCTTTCATTATAGCCCCAGGCGGCCAAGGTGCCGTCTTCACACAGCGCCAGACTGTCATAATAGCCTGCAGCCACGGCGACCACCTTCTTGCCGGCGAGCACGCCGCTAGCATCCACCAAGCCCGGCAGATTCCGGTTAATGTTGGTGCCATCCCCCAGGCTGCCCACGCCATTGAGCCCCCACGCGGCGATCCGCCCGTCCGTGCAAAGCGCCAGCGTGTGGGATGTTCCGACCGCCACCCGCGCCACCGTTCGGGAGGCCAGCGCACCCAGCCCCAGCGCCACCGGCACCCCGCGGTTGTCTGTGGTGTCATCACCCAGATTGCCATAAAGGTTGCCGCCCCAGCCCACCAGCCGCCGGTTGGCCCACTCCAGCACCAGGTCGTTGCCGGTGCCGCCGTAGTAGTTGACCAGAAACGGATAGGTCAGTCCGTCGAAGCTCAGGTTCACCGTCTGCCATTGGGCCAAATTCGCGAAACGGCCTTGGATCGGGGCGGTACCCGTGTTTTTCAACACCATGAGTTGGGTGCCGGGAGCCGGCGCGAAACCCAACGAAAATGCGGCGTTCCAGTCGTCCAGCGCCACGGCGGCGGCGGTCACCGGCACCGTGGCGGCGGTGGCAAAATCGAACGCGGCGGGCAGGCGGGTCACCACCACTTGATAGGTCCGGGTTTGCCCGCCCGCGCCATTCACTTCCAAGGCGATCGGGTTGGCGCCCTCCGCCAGAGCGATGGGATCACTGGCCGCACCCGAGGCGACGACCGTGCCATTGACCGTCACCACCGCCGCCGCGTCGGTGGTGACCGGCGTGAGGGCGACGCTGGCGGTGGGGTTGGCCACCGTGGCTTGATAGAGCGTGCGGTTGGCCTCGAAGGCAGGCTGGAGCAGTCCTGGAGCGATCAGCAGTCCGGCCAAGGCGGCTTGCGTCGTGGTGGTGAGAACCTGATCCGGGCCGGCTACATCGCCACCGGCTCCGGCGGCGATCGCGCGGCAATGATAGGTGGTGCCGGAGAGCAGACCGCCGATGACGGCGCTTACCGCCGTGGGGGTGGTGCCGGTGACCGTGCCGGGAGTAGCGGCGGTGCGCGTGCCGTAGGCCGTCGTCAGTCCGTATTCAAACGCCACCGTGGTGGCCGTGCCGTTGGCCATCACCTGGCCGTTCAGCATGGCGGAGGTGTCCGTGACCTCGGTCGCGGGCTGGGTTGTCAAGGTGGGCGGGGGTGGTGAGGACACCCAAACCAGGCTGTGGCCGCTCCCGGCACCCACGGCGGCGATTCGCTCGCCAGGCCGCAGCGCGCTGCTTGGTACCAGCACGGGAGTGAGGCGGTTGGTCGCGGAGTTATCACCCAACTGGCCCGAGGAGTTGTAACCCCACGCAACCAAAGTGCCATCACTGCAGCCGACCAGGTGATGGCCCCACCCGCTGGCCATCACCACCGGCGTCTTGCCGGATAGAACCCCGGTGCGGGTGACCAACACCGGCGTGGTTTGCGCATCGGCCAATTGCCCGTTGCCCAACTCACCATTTTGGCCAAACCCCCAACTTGCGAGCGTGCCATCGGCGCACCGGACGAGACAGGTATCGGCGCACGAGCTAAGCCCGATCACGGTCTTGCCAGCCAGCACACCCGAACTAACCACTGCCGCCGGCACAAAACGCCCGGTGCTGCTGGTAGTGCCATCCGCCAGGTTTCCGAAAACATTGTAGCCCCAGGTGACAACCGTGGCGTCGGCACACAACACCAAGCTATGATTGGCACCCGCCGCAATGTTAGTGATGACCTTGCCCGCGAGAATCCCCGCCTGATTCACCCGCACGGGCGACAGACCGGTGACGCTCGTGCCATCGCCCAATTGCCCGAACCCATTGTAGCCCCATGCCACCAGCGTGCCATCGGCGCATAGCGCTAGGCAGTGGGACCCATTTCCTGCCACCGCGACAACCTGCTTGCCAGCCAGCACCCCGGAACGGTCCACCCACACCGGTTTCAGCCGATTGGTGGTGGTGCCATCTCCTAACTGCCCGCTTGCATTTCCGCCCCAGGTGGCCACCGTGCCGTCGTCACAAATCGCGACGCTGTGCCGGCCATAGGCTACCAGCCCGATGATCGTCTTGCCGGCCAACACCCCGGAAGTATCGACCGCAACGGGTATCGCGCGGTCAGTGGTGGAATTATCGCCGAGCTGTCCATCACTGTTGCTCCCCCAGGCCACCAGCGTGCCGTCCGAGGCGAGCGCTAGATTGTGGTAACCGCCCGCCGCCACCCGCACCATCGTCTTGCCGGCCAACACGCCGGGCAACACCGGTGCGGGCACCGCACGATTCGCCGTTGTCCCGTCGCCAAGGTTGCCGCTGTAGTTGGCCCCCCATGCCAGCAGCCGGCGGTTGGCCCACTCCAACACCAGATCGTTGCCGGTGCCGCCGTAGTAGTTGACAACGAACGGATAGTCGATGCCGCCGAACGACAGGGTGATGGTCTGCCATTGGGCGAGATTGGCAAACCGCCCCTGGATCGCCCCCCCGCCGGTGTTGTTCACCACCGTGAGCATCGTGCCCGGCACCGGGGCAAAACCTAACGAAACCGTGGCGTCGCCCGCCGCCGTCAGCGCGCCGGCGGTCACTGGGATGGTGCTCGCGGAAGCGAAGGCGAACGCAGCCGGCAGGCGGGTGACCGTCACTTGATAGGTCAACGCCGCGCCATCCTCGCCGGTCACGACGACATTGATGGAATTGCCACCCACCGTGAGCGGCAGGGTTTCGCTGGCGGCACCGGAGGCGACCGTTTGGCCATTGATGCGCAGCGTGGCGGCCGGGTGCGTGGTGACCGGCGTAAGCGCGATGCCGGCGGTGGCGTTCGGCACGGTGACGTGATAGGACGTTTGGCTGGCGACAAAGCCCGGGAACAATCGACCGCTATCCACCGCCAGGCTGGCAAGCGTCGCCGCATCGCGGGTGGTGAACGAAGCGTCCGCACCGTAGAACAACTTGCCCGAACGAGTGACAACCACGCGGTAGTGATAGGTGGCGGCCGGCAGCAAACCGGTCAGCGCGGCACTCACATTGACAACTGCGGTGCCACTCACCGTCGCGGGCACGGCAACCACGGTGCTGCCGTAGCCGGTGCTGAGGCCGTATTCGAAAGCTACGGTGACGGTGTTGCCACTGGGGCCTACGCGCCCCGCCAAGCTGGCGGCAGTTCCCGTGACCGCAGTGGCGGCCAGGGTCTCGGGCACCGGCGGCGGCAGAATCCCCACCATGGCCATTGCTCGCACGCCCCAGACCTGCGCCGCCGAGAATCGCTCGGATGGTCCCAAGCCGCTGGTATTGACCAGCACCGGTGCGCTGCGGCTGGTCGTACTGTTGTCACCCAACACGCCGCTGTAATTGTTCCCCCAGGTGACCACGGCACCATCCGCGCAAAACGCGAGCGCATTGGATTGGCCGGCCGACACTGCGGTCACCGTCTTGCCGGTGAGCACTCCGGTCCGGGTGACCATGGCGGGCGCACTGCTGCTGGTCGTGGTGCCATTGCCCAATTGCCCGTCGGAGTTCGAGCCCCACGCGGCCAAGGTGCCGTCCGCACACAACGCGAGACTGAAGCTTTCCCCCGCCGCCACGGCGGTGACCGTCCTGCCGGATAGCACCCCGGTTCGGGTCACCAGCACCGGCACGGGGCTGTTAGACGTGCTGCCGTTGCCCAATTGGCCGAACGTGTTGTATCCCCACGCGGTCACCGTGCCATCCGCACACGCCGCCAAGCTGAAGTAATAGCCGGCGGCAATGGCGGTGACCGTTTTGCCCGCCAGGACTCCGGTTCGATTCACCGCCACCGGCACGGCACTCGCTGTCGTCCCGCCGTTGCCCAAAGTCCCGTAGCCGTTGTCTCCCCAGGCCGCCAAGGTCCCGTCGGTGCAGAGCACCAGTGTGTGGGTGGCTCCGCAACTTGCTGCCTTGACGGTCTTGCCCGCCAGCACCCCGTCCATTTTCACCCGCACCGGCACATTCCGGTTGGTGGTGCTGCCGTCGCCCAATTGGCCGCTGGTGTTTTCGCCCCAGGCCACCAAGCTGCCATCCGCCAACAGCGCCACGGAGTGGACCCGACCGGCCCACAACCCAACAATTTCCTGACCGCCGAGCACGCCGCTGCGATCCACCAACACCGGCAGGTACGCATTCGAATTGGTGCCATCACCCAGTTGGCCGTACGAATTGCCACCCCAGGCCGCCAAGGTCCCATCCGCGCACAGGGCCAACCCGTGACTACCACCGGCCACGATGCGGGAAACGAGCCTACCTGCCAGCACTCCCTCGAGCATGGCGGTTGGGACGGACCGGGAAGTCGTGGTCCCGTCGCCAATCTCGCCGCCCTGATTGTAACCCCAGCCGACCAAGCGGTTGAGGCCCCACTCCAATACCAGGTCATTGCCATCCCCACCCTGGTAGTTCACCACAAACGGATACTCGATGCCGCCGCAGGCCAACCGCAGCACCTGGCCCTGGGTGAGGTTGGTGAACCGTCCTTGAATCGGCAGGTTGCCCGTGTTCTTGAGCACCGTCAGCAGGGTTCCCGCCGCAGGGGTGTAACCCAGCGTGAAATCCGCCGTTAGACCAGCCACCGCAAAGCCGCCAGCCGTGGCCGGCACGGTCGTTGCCGACGCGAACGTCATCAGCGCCGGCAACCGGGTGGCGATGACCTGATAGGTCTGGGTGTTGCCGCCGGCGCCGCTCACCACCACGTTGATCGTGTTAGACCCGGGATTGAGCGCGATGGCGGGGCTCGCCGTGCCGGACGCCACCGCCGCGCCATTGACTGTGACCGTCGCCGCCGCATCGACGGTCACGGGAGTTAGAGCGAGTTCCGCGCCTGCCAGCGTGACATCGTAGCGGGTGGTCTCAGGGCCGAAGGTCGGTGACAACACTGCCACACTCGGGGTTAATCCGGCAAGGCTGGCGAGACTGGTGGTGGTGAACATTTGATCGTTGCCATAGACCACCCGCCCGGCGGCGGTGCCGACGCAGCGGAAATGATAGATCGAGCCCGACCGCAATCCGCTCACCGGGGCGCTTACCGCTGTGCTGGTGGTGCCGCTCACGCTGGCCGGGGTCGCCGCCACCGTGCTGCCGTAAGCGGTGGTGAGGCCATACTCGAAGGCACCCGCGGTGGTGGTGTTATTGCCATTCACCCGCCCGTTGAGGGTGGCTGAGGTGTCTTTCAGCTCGGCGGCGGCCAGGGTTTCCACCACCGGCGGCACCGGTTGGGCGACGGCCGCCAGCGAATGATTGGTGCCGCCCGCGGCAAGCACAAACCGCTCCCCGGCACGCAGCGCGGTGGTGGTTACCAAGACGGGCGTCGCGATGGGGTTCGTGGTGGTGTTGCCCAGCTCGCCGTTGTCATTATTGCCCCAGGCGGTGAGCGTGCCATCGGAACAAATGGCCAGACTGTGGCTATTGCCGCCCGCGATGGCCGCCACGGTCTTGCCGGAGAGCACCCCGGTCCGGGTCACCAGCACCGGCAGCCACTTGCCTGTGTAATCATAGAGCGTGCCATTGCCTAACTGACCGGACATGGTGGACCCCCATGCGGCCAAGGTCCCGTCCGAGCACAGCGCCATGCTGTGCGCCCCGCCGCAGGCAACCGCCGTGACCGTCTTGCCGGCCAGCACGCCGCTGCGGTCCACCAGGGTCGGTGCGGTCGCGTCCAAAATGGAGCCATTGCCCAACTGACCATACGGATTGTCGCCCCAGGCGGCCATGTTGCCATCCGTGCACATCACGAGATTGAAACTCTCACCACTGGCAATCGCGGCAACCGATCGGTTAGACAAGACCCCGGCCTGGTTGACCTTTACGGGCGTCGTGCGGTTGGTCACCGTGCCGTCGCCCAATTGGCCGTTGGAATTGTCGCCCCAGGCGGCCAAGGTGCCGTCGCCGCACCAGACCAAGCAGTGGTTGCCGCCGCAGGCGATGGCCACCACCGATTTTCCGGCCAGCACGCCGGCCTGCTCCACCCGCACCGGAGTTGACCGATTGGTGGTGGTGCCGTCGCCCAACTGACCCTTGTCATTGAGTCCCCAAGCCACCAGCGTGCCGTCGCTGCACAAGACCAAATTGTGGGAACTGCCGGCGGCCAGGGCGACCGGGATCTTTCCAGCCAGAACGCCGGACATGTCCACCCGCGCAGGCACGTTCTGGTCCACGGTATCGCCCATCCCTAACTGGCCGCTCGCGTTGTAGCCCCAAGCGGCCAAGGTGCCATCGGCCGTCAGTGCCAGGTTGTGAGTTCCTCCCGCCACCGACCGTACGATCCATTTGCCAGCCAGCGCACCATTAGCCACGGCGGTCGGCATCGTGCGGGCCACCGTCGTGCCGTCACCCAGCCTGCCATTGGCATTGACTCCCCATGCCAGCAACCGGCGACCCGCCCATTCGAGCACCAGGTCGTTGCCGGTGCCGCCGAAGTAATTGGCCACAAACGGGTATTGGATATTGTTATAGGACAAGGCCACCGCCTGCCACTGGGCGAGGTTGCTAAATGTCCCTTGAATCAATCCCGCACCGGTGTTCTTGAGCAACGTCAACTGGGTGCCCACCGGTGGCGCGAAGCCCAGACTCAGTTCCACCGGCAGCCCGCCCACCGAGAACCCCGCCGCAATCGCCGGCACCGCGACCGCCGACGCCAACACCATTACCGCCGGCAAGCGCGTGACCACCACCTCATACGTCCGCGTTTCCCCGGCGGCCGTCACCGCGATCATGATCGTGTTAGAACCTGCGGCCAGTGCCAGCGGCCCACTCGCGGAACCGGAGGCGACGTCGCCGCCGTTGACCTTCACCGTGGCAGCGGCGGCGGCCGCCACCGGCGTCACCGTGACACTCGTGGTGGCATTGGCCACCGTCGTTTCATAATGCGCCACCTCAGCACTGAACGCCGGCGCCAAGGCGGCCGCCCCATCGACCGTTAGAGAAACCAATTTGGCCACATCGGTGGTCGTTAGAGTTTGATCCGCGCCGGTTGTCACGCCACCCGGTCCGGAGGCGAGCACCCGATAGTGATAGGCCGTGCCCGGTCTGAGATTGGCCAGCGTGGCGCTGACGGCAGTGTCGGCACTGCCGGAAACCGTGGCGGGCACGGCAGCCACGCTGCTGCCATAAGCGGTGGTCAGGCCAAACTCAAAGCTAACCGCCGCGGTGACACCCGCGGCGCTGACCCGCCCGTTGATGGTGGCGGTGGTGTCCCCGCCGCCGGTGGCCGCCAGGGTTTCCGCCACCGGCGGCGGCGGCGTGGCAGTCACCACCATCGAATCGGATGACAGCCCGCCGATCAACTTGGCAATGCCCTCTCTGGTCCTCCGCTCGCCATTGAGCACCAGCACGGGCGCCGTTCGACTGGTCGTCGTGCCGTCCCCCAGTTGACCATCGTAGTTGTAACCCCAGGCGGTTAGGGTGCCGTCGGAACACAGGGCCAAACTGTGCTGGAAACCCGCCGCAATCGCGGTCACCGTCTTGCCCGCCAATACCCCGGAAGCGGTCACCACCCCGGGCACCGTCGCGTCGGTGGTCGTGCCATTGCCGAGCTGGCTGTAATAGTTGTCGCCCCAGGCCGCCAGCGTACCGTCGGTGCACAGGGCCAGACTGTGATAGGAACCGGCGGCGATGGACTGGATCGTCTTGCCGCCCAGCACCCCGGTGCGGGAAACCACCGCCGGCAGCGGATAGCCCCCCGACTGATTCGCTGGCTCGGTCGAGCCGACCTGACCATCGGAGCCTGCCCCCCATGCCGTCAAGGTGCCATCCGCACACAACGCCAACGAGTGCCCGCCGCCCACCGCGATGGAAACGACCTCCTTGCCGCCCAGCGCGCCCTGGTTCATCGCTACCGGAGTGCCGGTATCCGACCATTCCGCCACGGTGCCGTCGGTGCACAGGGCCAACCGGCGGCTTGACGCCACCGCGAGCGACGCGATCGATTTTCCGGTGAGGGCGCCACTCATCGCCACCGGCCCCGGCAACACGCCATAACCCGAGCCCCACGCGAACAACACGCCGTCCTCACACAGCGCGAAGCTGGTGTTTGAGCCGATTACCAGCGAGAGAATCGTCCGGCCGGCCAGTTCACCCTCGGTGTCCACCGGCACCGGCACACTCGACGCCACCTTGTCGCCGGTTCCCAACTGACCGCTCGCATTGTCCCCCCACGCGAACAGCACACCATCCGAGCGCAACGCCAGGCTATGGACGGGCCCGATCGCGCTCGCCACCACCGTCCGGCCGTTTCCTAACACGAGGCCCGGCGCGGTCGGCGTGAGCCGGTTCGTCACCGTGCCGTCACCAAGCTGGCCTGAGCCGTTAGCCCCCCACATCAACAAGCGCTGATGGCCCCAGCGGAGGACCAGATCGTTGCCGGTACCGCCGAAATAGTCGGCCACAAACTGATAGGTCACGCCGCCATAGGCGAGGCTGACCGTCTGCCACTGCCGCAGGTTGCTGAAACGCCCGGCGATCGGATTGTTGCCCGTGGTATTCACCACCGTCAGCACCGCCCCCAGCGCGGGCGTGAACCCCAGCGCAAACGCCGCCTCACCGCCCGCTTGGAAATTCCCGGCCGTTACCGGAACGGTGTTAGACGCAGCAAAGGCAAAGGACGCCGGTAGCCGGGTCACCTCTATCTGATAGGTCGCCGTCTCGCCGCCGGCCCCGGTCACCAACACCTTCACCGCCGTATTTCCCACGGCCAGCGGCAGTTCCTGGCTCGGCTGCCCCGAGGCCACCACCTCCCCATTGATCCGCAGCGTGGCATCCGGATGTTTTGGAACTGCGGTGAGGGTGAGGCCGGTGGTGGCATGGGGCAGGGTCACGTTGTAGGAAACCCGGTCGGAGTTGAATCCGGGCTGCAGCGCGCCGGCACTCAGCGACAGGCTGGTTAGAACCGCCAAATCGTTGGTCGTGAACGTTTGGTCGGCACCGTTCAGCGTGTGGCTGCCGATTGTTGCCACCACCCGGAAATGATAGGTTCGGTCGGGCAGCAAGCCGCTGAGCGCGGCACTGACCGCCACCGCCGCACTGCCGTTCATCGTGAGCGGCGTTTGTGGTGCGCTGGAGCCATACGCCGTGGTCAGCCCGTATTCAAAATACACCCGGGTGCCCAAGCCGTTTGCATTCACCCGCCCATTGAGCGTGGCGGTGGTGCGGGTGACGTTTTCAGCCGCCAAGGTCTCCGGCACGGGCAGGGTGGCGGGCTGCGACGCGACCACCCCGAGGATGAAAGCAGAATTCGCGGAGGCATCGATCCACCGCTCGCCTGCCCGCAATGCGGTGGTGACAGGCAGCACCGGCCGGGTCCGGTTGGTGGTGGTGTTATCGCCCAATTGACCGTAGTTATTCCCCCCCCAGGTGGCCAACACCCCATCGGTGCAAACGGCGACATTGAAACTCGAGCCGGTATTGCTGATGCGGCTTACTGTCTTGCCTGAGAGCACGCCGTTGCGGTCCACCGCGACGGGAACCAGCGAGTCCACTCCCGACACACCATTGCCCAATTCACCCGCGTAGTTGCCACCCCATGTCACGAGACTCCCATCGGTGCAGAGGACCAAACTGTGGGTGAATCCGGCGGCCACCGCTGCCACGGTCTTGCCCACCAACGCCCCCACCATTTTCACCAAGACCGGACGGCTGGCCGAGACACTTGAGGCGCCATTGCCCAGTTGCCCCTTTTCGTTGCTGCCCCAGGCGACCACCGCACCATCCGCGCACAAGGCCAGATTGTGAGCCCAGCCCGCTGCCACCGCCACCACGGTCCGCCCCTTGAGTTCACCACTCATATCGACCCATACCGGGCTGCTGCGATTGGTGGTGGTGCCGTCGCCCAACTGCCCCTTGTCATTGTTCCCCCAGGCGGCGACCGTGCCATCCCCGCACAGCGCCAGGCTGTATGACGAACCGCACATGATCGACATCACCCGCTTGCCCGCCAACACCCCGGAACGATCCACCAGCACCGGGCGGTAGCGATGGGTGGTAGTGCCGTCACCCACCGCCCCCGCGAAATTGTATCCCCACGCCGCCATCTCACCGTCGGAACACAGGGCCAGACTGGTGGTTCCAGCCGCCAGCGCGACGATCGTCCTGCCCGCCAACACGCCCGAGCGGTCCACCGGAACAGGAAAGGTGCGGCCCGTGTAGCCGCCATCGCCCAGTTGACCTTCACTGTTGCGGCCCCACGCCACCAGCGTGCCGTCCGCACACAAGGCCAAATTGTGGCTGCCTCCCACCGCGCAACGGACAATCACCTTGTCCGTCAGCAAGTCACCGCCCACCGGGGTGGGAAGCTTCCGGTCGGTAGTGGTGCCATCCCCTGCTCCCCCTGTGCCGTTGTAGCCCCAGCCCAACAACCGCTCGCCGCCCCACTCCAACACCAAATCGTTGCCATCGCCGCCGAAGTAGTTGGCCACAAACCGGTATTGCGTCCCGCCGTATGGCAGATACACGGTTTCCCATTGCCCGAGATTGGCAAAGGTCCTCTCAAACACCCCGCTTCCGGTATTCTTGATCACCGTCAGTCGCGTGCCAATGACCGGCGCGAAATTGAGCACCAAATTGACCATGCCCGAGGGCTGGAAATTCGCGCCGGTGGCTGGCACGGTGGTCGCGGAATCGAACACCATGGCTTCCGGCAACCGCGCGACCACGAGGCGATAGGTTTGCGTGTTCGCCCCGGCACCCGCCACCTCGATGACAATGGTGGTATCGCCGGCCTCAAGTGGCACGACCTGGCTGGCCGCGCCGGACTCGGTTGCCGTACCATTCACCCGCACGGTCGCTGCGGCGTGGCGTGCCGTCGGTGTGACGCTGATGCCGGTGGTGGCGGTGGTCACGGTGAGGGTGTATGCCATCCGCTTCGGGTCAAACTCCGGCAGCACCTCGCCCGCGCTGGTGGCAAGCCCCGCGAGCACCGCCGCATCGGTGGTGACGAACGTCAGATCCTGCCCCTTGACCGTGCCGCCCGCACTGGTCGCGACCACCCGGTAATGATAGGTGGTGCCAGGCAACAGACCGGCGGCAGTGGCCGCCACTGCGGTGGCGGTGGTGCCGGTGACCGTGGCGGGAGCGGCGGCCAGGGTGCTGCCGTAGGCGCTTGTCAGACCATATTCGAAAACAACCCCGGCAGCCGAACCGTTGCCATTCACTTGGCCATTGAGCGCCGCGGCACCATCTCCCACAGCGGTTGCAGCCAAGGTCTCCACCAGCGCTGGCGGGGGCATCGCCACCAATGCCAGACTATGATAGGAACCGGCCACCACCTTGACCGGTCGCTCGCCGACAGCCAAGGCGGCGGAGTTGACCCGCACCGGGACCAAGGAGCTGTTAGATGAACCATCACCGAGTTGTCCCGAGCTGTTGCCCCCCCATGCGGCGATCGTTCCATCGGTGCACAGTGCCAGGCTATGGCTGACACCGGCGGCGATTGCCACCACCTCCTTGCCAGCCAGCACTCCAGCGGCGCTGACCCACGCCGGTGCCGTGTGTTTGGTGGTGCTGCCATCACCCAACTGCCCGGACCCGTTGTAGCCCCATGAGGCCACCACACCACCATCGCATAGCGCCAGGCTGAAGTTCCCCCCGGCCGCCACCGCCAGCACCTTCCGGCCATTGAGAATGCCCGTTGCTCCCACCTGACCCGGCGTCGTCGTTGCCGTGCTGCTGCGGCCCAATTCGCCAAAATCGTTACCGCCCCAGGACGCCAGGGTGCCGTCCGGGCAAAACGCCAGGCTGTGGGTGTAACCTGCGGAAATGCCGGTCACCGTCTTGCCGGCGAGCACTCCCGAGCGAACGACCGGCCCCGGCAGCGCCGCGCTGCCGGTCACCCCATTCCCTACCCGCCCGTCATCGTTCCTGCCCCAGCCAACCAGCAGCGACCCGACGCCATAGCTGAAACAATGTTCATTTGCGGCGATCCCGAACAACGGGCCGCCCTCCACGCCGTCCGTGCCACTCACCACAGCCGGCACATTTCTGGATGTCACCAAGAGGCTCTCCCCCAATTGCCCGTTGGCGTTACTCCCCCATGCCATCAACCGCGTGCTGCCCCACTCCAACACCAGGTCATTGCCCGTGCCACCGTAATAGTTGGCCACAAACGGATAGACCATCCCGCCGAACGCCAGGTTCACCCGCTGCCCTTGGGCCAGGTTGTCAAAATCCCCTTGGATCAGGTCCAGCCCGGTGTTGTTCACCACGCACAAATTCGTCCCGGTCGCCGGGGCGAATTTGAGTTCGAACGACGCCGTTTGGCCCGCCGCGTCAAAGGCGGCCACTGTCAGCGGTTGCGAGGTGGCGGAAGCGAACTGGAAGTTCAGGCCGTTGACAGCGTCCGCGGCAGTGGCGGAAGCGGGACTGAGGGCGAGCACGGCAAGCAGGGATAACAGTTTCATGAAAATTCCGGGTTGGATAGGAAACGATGACAATTCGACATCTGACAATAAAAGCCGCCCGACCATCCGTCGGACACTCGGGCAAGTCCAAACTCTGACACGTTGTTAGCATGTGGCGTTGCGCCGTTCCAACAAGCAGAAAATCCACCCCAACAGCGGGCTGCGGGCGATTCCGCAAAGCCATGCGCAGCCCGCGGCAGGATATGCGCGATCCGGCTTGCTTGTTAGCTAGCGATTTTGTTTGACCTCGGTGGCATCACCCAAATACCGTTGCGACTTCCGTGCCAGCACGGAGGCTCCGTGCCAGCACGGAGGCGCTAACCTCGCTTCTTTCGCCATGAAAGCCCGCTCCTGCCCGCGCCTGCTGCCGCTGTTTGTTATTGCCGCCAGCATTTCCACCGTCAACCTCACTGTTCCCGCAGTGGCCGCCACCAGCCAGTACTGGAACTTCGCCAGCACCGGCGGCGGCGGCATCTGGGGCACCGGCCCGGGCGACAAGAACTGGAATCTAACTGCCGAAGCGGCGGCCGGCAACACCACCTGGCCAGACACCGGCAATGACATTGCCGTCTTCCAGGACACCTTTGGCGGCACCGTCACCGTGTTCGATCCGGTCCTAACCAACGGACTCAGCCAGACCGGCGCCGCCTACACCCTCGACGCCGGCACCATCACACTGGTGCCGGACTCCGCCGCGGCCGCTCCATTCGTCCATGTCCAATCCGGCACCCTCACCCTCAACACCACCATCGCTGGCACCCACGGCCTGCTCAAGACCGGCAGCGGCACGTTGTTGCTAGCCCATGCCAATACGTTCACCGGCCCCACCACCATCAGCGCCGGCACCCTCGATCTAACCGGCACGCTGACCTCTCCCACCGTCGCGATTCTCGCCGGTGCCGCGCTGCGCGACTCCGCCGGCGGTCTTGACGCCACCACCGCCCTCAGCAACGCCGGCACCCTCACCAACGCCGCTCCCGAAACCATCGCCACCTATGTCTCGAACGGCGGCTCTCTAACCGGAACCGGCCTGCTCACCGCCACCACCGCCACGCTCAATGATGGGTCGGCGGTTTTCGCCACGCTCGCCGCCACCACTCTCACCTCCAACGGCCTGGTCGCCATCAGCGGCACGGCCAGCGCCAACGCCATCAACATCGCCAGCGGCAGCCTCACCAATACCGGCACGCTCGGCGACTCCGGCACCGCCCTCAATCTGACATCAGGCGCCACCCTGGTCGGCAGCGGCACGCAGCGCTACAACCTCTTGACCACCGCCGGCCCCGGCACGGGCACCTGGCAGGGGAATCTCACCAACCCCACCACCGTAGCTCCCGGCGGCGTGGGCGCCACCGGCAGCCTCGCCGTCACCGGCCATTTCACCAACGCCCCCACCGCCACGCTCAAGCTCGACCTCGGCGCGGGCGTCCGCGACCTCATCACCGTCGCCAACACCGCAACCTTCGGTGGAACACTGGATCTCAACCAGCTCAGCCCCATCGCCCCATTTGTCCCGGTCCAGATCGTGGCCGCCGGCGCCTACGCCGGCAACTTCACCACTCTAACCGAAAACCTCGACGCCGCGGTGTGGTTCAATCCCGCCACCGGCACCGTGATGACGCTCGCCTTGCCGCCAGCAACCGGTGACGCGCTGTGGGGGGCCACCGCCAACCAGACCGCCGTCTGGACCTCGCTCTACGACGATGTGATCGACCCGGGCGTGACAAACGTCACCGCCCTGCCCGGCGGCGGCTACAACCTCACCAGCGGTCTCGCCGATTCCGGCAACCCCGACCTGTGCAACGCGCTCGTCGCCAGCTTCAAGCCGGGCGGACTCAACCCCGAGGTGTTAGACCGGCTCTCGCCCGAAGTTTACGCCGGCTTCCAGGACTACGCGGTACACGCCACGCGGTCCCACCAGCGCGCCGCGCTCGATGCCCGGACGCTCGGTTTCATCCAGCCGCCGCGCTGTTCCCGTTCCGGCGGAGGCAAGGACGCGCTGCCCGCTCGCGCTGCCGCCAACCCTTGGGAGTACTTCGCCGCCGTTGATTATTTCGACGTCGAGACCGACAACTCCCCCAACCGTGCCGACTACGGCATCAGCGGCTTCGGACTCATTGCCGGTGCCCGCACTGCGATATCCGACTCGGTCCGCGTCGGAGGCTACGTCGCGGCCGATAACGGCTCGGTGGATGGCACCCTGATAGATGGCGATGCCAGCGGCTGGTCGCTCGGTCTCTTTGCCAAGGCGCTGGTCCACGCCGCCACCCACACCCTCATCACCGGCGGCCTGTCCTACGGCAGCTACACCTTCGACGGCACCCGCGGCAGCCTCATTGCCAGCGACGGCGGCTGGGCTCGCGCTGGCGCCGGCTTCCGGGGCGTCGCTAGCGACGCGCTCGAGTTCTCGGTGGCGGCCAGCAGCCTGGTCTATCAAACGGAGCGGTTCCGGCTGATCCCGGCCATCGGTCTGCGCTATGTCTGCGGCGACAGGGACGGCTTCGCCGAAGCAACGGGAGCTCCCGCATCGCCCGTTGCGCTGGCAGTCGGTGGTGATGCCTACCACAGCGCCCTTGCGGAACTGAGCCTGCGGGCGGAGGCCGACCTCACCGCTGGGATCACCGCGCACGGCATGGTAGGCTTCAGCAAGGGCATCAACGATGATCCGGCCGTTCTCACCGCCCGCTTCGCCACCGGCAGCCGACCGCTGCGGGCCACCGCCACCGGGCTTGACGAAGATGCCGTCTTCCTCGGCCTCGGCGCCACCTGGCGGATCCGCCACAACGTCGGCCTGGGCGTGAACTGGCGCGCGGATTTCCGCTCCGACGCCGACATGGAAAACACCCTCGGCCTTTCCACCAGCATCCAGTTCTAACCATTCTGCCGGCGGCGTGCGACCTGTCCGAGACCCGCTGCGACCGTCGCACCCAACCCCGGGGCTCCGCTCCCCAGCGCGGGCATGCCGCAGGCAACCGGGGAGATTCGGCAAGCCCGGATGTCGCAGCCACGCCCGGGCGGTCGGGCGCAACCGCCGCAGTGCACCCGGGCCCGCCGCCGGCTTTGCACCGGTCAGGGTGCTGGCTGCCAGGGCACCGCGCCGCCGCGTTGGACTTGCTTGCGCAACGCGGCGGAGAGGGCGTTGAACACCGCCCCATTCTGCGCGGCCACGTTGTTGGTTTCCAACGGATCGGTTTGCACGTTGTAGAGTTCCAACGGGGCGAAGGGACTGTCTTGCAGGAGTTTCCAATCGCCCCGCCGCAGGGCCTCAATGGTCTTGCCGGCATAGGCGCTGCCACCTTCGCGCCGGACAAAATAAAGGTCGCGCGCGGCGGCGGGCGGCGTTTCCCCACGCAGCTCGGGCAGAAAGCTCACCCCGTCGATGTGCGCGGGGGCCGCCACCCCAGCCACGGCGCAGGCAGTGGCGAAAATGTCCATCGTCATGGTCATGCGTGCGCTCTGGCTGCCGGCGGCGATGACGCCAGGCCAGCGCGCCGCGCCGGGCACGCGCAGTCCGCCCTCATACATCTGGCCCTTGCCGCCGCGCCACGATCCATTGTTGGCACCGCTGGCCAGATCCCCGCCATTGTCCGAACTGAAAATAACCAGCGTGTTGGCAGCCAGGCCGGTGCTGTCGAGCGTCGCCAACACCTTGCCGATGCCCGCGTCAAGGTGCTCAATGAGGGCGACGAGCTTCGCGCGCGCTTCCGTCATTTGCGGTTCGCGTTGGCGCACTGTCGCCAGCCATGCCGGTGGCGGCTGCAACGGACCGTGGGGTGCATTGTAGGCGAGGTAGAGGAAAAACGGCGCGGCGGTGTGGGCGCGCGCTTCCAGATAGGCACAGGCCCAATCGCTGAATAGATCGGTGGCATGGCCCTTCGGGTCGATGACCTCGCGGTTATGCCGCATGTAGTTCGCCCCGTTGCGCTGATGGGTCCAGTAGTCGTCCATCATATCTCCCAAAAAACCGTCGAACTGGTTGAACCCTCGCTCATTCGGCAGATTGGGCGAAGACAGGCCTAAATGCCACTTGCCGATGAGTGCGCAGTGATAGCCTGCGGAGGCCAGCACTTGCGGGAGCAGTTTGACGCGCGGTGCCAAGCAGCCCCAAGAGTCATCTGACAGCTCATCGCGGATGACTCCCGGCACGCCGACGCGATCCGGAAAACAGCCGCTTAATAGCGCCGCCCGCGTCGGCGAACAAACGCAGCTGTTGGCGTAAAAATGCCGGAATGTCAGGCCCTCGCGGAACAATCGGTCCATCTGCGGCGTCTGAATGTCCTTGGTCCCGCAGGCCCCATAATCACCGCGCCCCTGATCGTCGGTAAGAATGACGACGATGTTGGGTTTGGTCGCAGGCTGCGGCGCCGCAGCGACCTGAGGCACGACCAGCGATGACAGCAACAGCAAGAACCTGGGCAGGATGGCTTTCATAGGGTGGTTTTCCGCGGTGCGCTCAAGTCGGCCTTGGAACTACTCACTCACACGCCCAATCCTTTCAGGCAAACGCCGCTGAGAACGCCCCTTTTTCGGGCACACCTGTTACTGCGCCACGCCTCTGCACCGAATCGAGTTGTGGTGCAGCACGAGCCACAGGAAACCACCCACAAACCGGATTACCTCAAAATGATGTTGACACTTACCGAGGAATTGCTTAGGCAATGTCCTATCCGTTGAATCAATTCATATGTTGCATCCACCTCATGCTTTCAGAAGCAAGGCGACGCTTGTTCTAATGATGGCCGGCAGCGGCCTTTGCCTCCAGCCGTGCCGTGCCGCGACCGTGCAAGTCCCCACAGGCCCACCTGAGGGCTCACGACTCTTGGGGTTGAGAGCCACTCCGCCCGCTAGCGACGGGCTGCTGCTCGGCCCCCTCAAAGCCACCAAGGGCAGCTTTGATTACGGCATCGGTATGGAATCGGTCTACAACTCAAACTTTTTTCTCAGGGAGAACCATCCCACCAGTGAGCTTACTACCGATCTCCTGCCATGGGTCAGTTACCGCAGCGATCCGGAGGGCCGCGCGCCATTCTCGTTCACTGCAAGTTACCAACCGAGCATCCACACCTATCTGAAACATCCGGACCTCAACGGGGTCGATCAGTCCGGGAGTGCCACAATCACGCTGGCCGGCTCGAAAACCTTGATTTCGGCCGACTTCAGTTACCTCACGCTCTCCGGAACCGACCGCCTCAGCGGCACTTTTGCCACGGGTTCCACTCTGGACATCGGCATGACTGCCACCTACCAGATAGCACCAAGGACGTCGTTGTTCGCCAATTGGAAAGTCACCCAGTCTGATTATGGCTCGAGTTCACTTGTCGGATCCAACAGTTGCGGCGCCGGGATGGGCGGTTACTGGTCGGCGACCGAGTGTTTCAGCTTTGGACCATCCATCCGCTACGATCAGGACGAATCCACCAACACGGGAACCCGCGACGCCTGGGCCTTCAGCATGCAGACGCGTTACCTGATGAGCGCCAAGCTGCAGTTGCTGGGTTCGCTCGGCCTCCAATACTCGAAAAACTCCCGCGACGCGGGCGCATGGCAGTTAGGACCCGTTGGTGGTCTTGTGGCGGATTATGCCATCAATGAAAGACTGCAGTGGCACAACTCCATCCAGTATACAATCGTGCCATCGACAACCGAAACGAATTATCTGATTAACAATCTGACGATTTCCACCGCGTTAACACGGCAGCTGCTCAGGGCATCAATATCCTTCGGGGTGGAAATGGATTTCTCGGATTACCAGCAAGTTGGGACGGTTGGCACCAAGCCGGGCACCGAGGAGAATCTCAGCGCCGTGCTGACGTACCGCAGGAAATTGTTCTCGGACCGCCTGGATTTTGATTCTTCGGTTCGTTACACCGTGAACCAGGGTAATACCGATTGGTCGCAAGTGCAACTCACCGCCGGCCTCAGACTGGAATTCTAACCAGCCCATTCCGAGCGCTGGTCCTGTGGCCGATCCCTCACCCCACCCGCAGGGACTATCTCACGCCACATGGCCCGCGGACTAGCCGGTGCCATCCCCAAGACGGGGGGGCGGCACCCAATCCGCAACCCGATCACGCCACCGTGGCATTCGCTACAGCCATGCCACAGGCCCAGGCTTGACTCCTGGCGCCGCCCTCATACGCCGCCCCCGCACTAACCGAAGCAAGAGGCGGGCATGGCCGCAGCGGAGCGATTTAGTTCGACCTGCTCCACGGCAATCCACTGGGTTTGAAATAACCGAAAAAATATACCAAAGTACATCTTACGCCGCAAAACAAATTAAGTAAAGTGCAAGCGCTTGGTCGTCCCTCATCATTCATTCCCGGTTCTATAAATGAAATTCCACCTCCGTCAACGATGGCTTGTCGCGTGCCGCGCGATGGCCTCAGCTGTTCGCGTTAGACCAGGCGCCGCCGCACCTGCGCGACAACATGACGCGCAGTTTCACACGCCAGACGTGAGACTGGAATCCTTTTCCATGGCTGCTTCCGAGGCGTTAGGCAGCTCTCTGCCCGCGCTGATTCGCAAGCGGCCCCGGGGCGCGCACCGCCCGCTCCTGCCCCCGCTGGCCAGCGCATCCTTCAGCCCCATGATCTGCCTTTGCACCGCGCCAACCGCACGGATGCTCGCCCCTCAATCGAGGGCACTGCAAAACATGGCAACTTTCCTGAACTTTTTCAAACTTGTAAGCTTTTCTTTATATACTTTCTGATATTCGTTATTATTCGGTAAATTCAAGTAACTGTCTGTGTAGGCGTTTATGTATGGGGCATCGTTTCGTTAGCGAGACGGTGGCCCCGGAAGAATTTCGCACCGGGTATGGCGAGCATTCGTTCTCTAACACATAATCGCAGTGGTTTTAGTGCACACCAGCCCTAAGCGACCAAGGGCGGCAGCGTGCCGACCGCAGGCACATGGCACGATGACACCGCCATCAATCCACCGCCTACCAGCATTCATCCGCGCAGAGCAACGCACTGAGGCCATGCGCACAGCCCCCCCCCCCCGCTCTCCATGGTCACCCTCGCAAATCCAAAGACCGCGCCGAAACATGCGCCACCGGCTCGTAAGCACGCCCCCCGGCGTGGCGCCGAGGGGCGTGCGGGCCGCGCTCGCGAAGTCTACCGCAAGGTCGCCGCTGGCGCCTCTGGCAGCGCAATTGCCGGTGAGCACCGCGCCGTGAGAGCCGCCACCACCGGTCGTACCCGGGCAGCGGCAAGGGTACCGGGGTGGAAACGCCGACTCGACCTTGCCTGCATCGGGATCAGCCTGCCGCTGATCCTGCCGCTGATGGCGCTGCTGGTGCTATGGATCAAGCTGGTTTCACGAGGGCCGGCGTTGCTCCGCCAACCCCGCATCGGGCGGGACGGCAGGCCGTTTGTTCTCTATAAGTTTCGCAGCATGCGGCTGAATGCCGACCCCGCGCGCCACGAGGAGCACGTCAAAGGCCTGGTCAACTCGGATCGGCCGATGCTCAAGCTCGACCTGATCCATGACTCGAGGTTGATCGCCGGTGGGTGCTTGATGAGAACTGCGGGACTTGATGAATTGCCCCAGTTGTTCAATGTGCTGCGTGGAGACATGAGCATCGTGGGGCCACGCCCATGCCTGCCCAGTGAACATGCCTATTATTCCCCGAAACAACGGGAACGCTTCCAAGCGCTTCCCGGACTCACCGGATTTTGGCAAGTCAATGGCAAGAACCGCGCCACCTTCCGCGAAATGAACGCCATGGATATCCACTATGTGCGCCACGCCTCGGTAATGATGGATGTGCGGATCATGCTGCGGACTCCAGCGGCACTGCTGGTGCAAATGGTCCTGGCATTCCAACAAAGGCAGTTGACCTTCCGGACTGCGGCGATGGCGCCCTCCGGCACTAAGGCCGACCATGGCAACCTCTCGCGGTGACACCAGCAGTGGCTATGATTCCGACCCTCAATCCGGGCATGCTCGAAGGACACCCGAATGGTCTGCGCGTCGCCGCGGACGTGAAGCTGGGCAGCGGGGTGACCCTCTTTGCTTTTGTGAACCTGTATGGCTGCCAGATCGGCGATGAAACCCGGATCGGTTGCTTCGTGGAAATCCAGAGCGGAGCTAAAATCGGCGCACGCTGTAAGATCTCAAGTCATGCCTTTATTTGCGAGGGAGTGACGATTGAGGATGGGGTTTTCGTCGGGCATGGCGTGATCTTCACCAATGACCGCTGGCCGAGAGCCACCGCCGCGGATGGCGAGGTCGTGGCCGCAGGCGATTGGGAGTGCCAGTCCACCTTGGTGCAACGTGGCGCCTCGATCGGATCCGGCACCACCATCCTCGGCGGCCTCACCATCGGCGCCAACGCCATGGTCGGTGCCGGCAGCGTGGTGACCCGCGATGTTGCGGCTGGCTCGACCGTAGCTGGCAATCCGGCTCGCCCAATCAAGCCCTAGGCGGAATTCATCACCGGGCGAACCTCCGCCCAGGTGCCCCACAGATCCCCCACACCTGCAATAACTTCTAACGAAAATCAAACCAATGAGCATGCAACGCGTGTTGACAGTGGGTGTGGTGGGCCTCGGCTATTGGGGCCCCAATCTCGCGCGCAATTTCGAGCAACTCCCCGGTTGCCGTCTGGGGGCCTTGTGCGATCTCGATCCGGAGCGCCTGGAAAAAATGCGAAGGTTGTACCCGGATGCCGCCTGCTATGTGAGTTTCAATCAAATGCTGGAAGAGGCCAACCTTGATGCCGTGGTGGTGGCAACGCCGGTGCACCAGCACTTCCCCCTCGGCAAGGCGGCGATGCTGGCGGGCAAGCACGTGTTGATTGAAAAGCCCCTGGCCTCCAACACGGCCGAGTGCGAGGAACTGATCGCATTGGCGGAACGTTGCGAGCTGACTCTGATGGTGGGGCATATCTTCGTGTATTCGGCGGCGGTCCAGATGATCCGCAGGATCATCGACTCCGGGGATCTCGGCGAAATCCGCTATATCAACAGCCAGCGGCTCAGCCTCGGATTGTTTCATAATGATATCAACGTGGTCTGGGATCTCGCCCCGCACGACCTTTCGATGATCCTGTATCTGCTCGGCCGTTCTCCGGGCGCGGTCAACTGTCAGGGGCATGCCAACATCACGCCGGGCATCGAAGACGTGGCGAATGTTTCCCTATCCTTTGAATGCGGCCGCTTCGCCACCATCCAGAGCAGCTGGTTAGAGCCGCGGAAGGTGCGGCAGATGACGATCGTGGGATCACGGCAAATGATTGTTTATGATGACATTGAGCCACTGGAGAAGATCCGGATCCACGACACGCGGATTGAACGCCCGCCCCACTACGAAACCTTCGGGGAGTTCCAGTATACCTACCACTATGGTGATAGTTTCATTCCACGCCTCGAGCAGATCGAGCCGCTGCGGCAAATGTGCCAGCACTTCATTGCTTGCAGCCTGAGCGGTGCCCCGCCGTTGAGCAGCGGCGAGAGTGGTCTGGAAGTGGTTAAGATTCTCGAGGCGTGTTCCAAGTCATTGAAGGCCAACGGCGGGTTGATTTCCATCACGGAAACGTCGCAGGAGCATCGGTCCTTGTCCGGCGTAATGGTAGCGCGCCGTGTGAACGGCGGCGGGAATCCCGGCGAACTCCATGCTACGCGCGTGGTCTGATTGTTAGCGGAGTTCTGATGCGAGCTGCTTGGTGGGATGCACCCGGTGGCACGATTCCGGTTGCACAATGACTTCCCCGCAGCCCCCCCAACTCAGAAGCAAGATGATGAACGTGCCGTTTCTTGACTTGAGGGCCCACCACGCATCCCGGCGGGGAGAACTGGCAGATGCCATCAATCAGGTGGTCGATGTCGCCGCCTTCTCCGGAGGACCGTTCGTCAGCTGCTTCGAAGCGGACTTCGCTGACTTTTGCGAAACCCGCCACGCGGTGGGCGTGGGCAGCGGCACCGACGCGTTGTGGCTGGCGCTGATGGCGTTGGGGATCGGCCCCGGCGACGAGGTGATCACGGTGCCGATGACTTTCATTGCCACGGTGGAGGCCATCAGCCGGACTGGTGCCCGGCCGGTGTTTGTCGATATCGAAGAGACGACCTACACGTTGGATCCGGCGGGTCTGGAACGGGTGGTGACACCACGAACCAAGGCCATTCTGCCGGTGCATTTGTTCGGCCAGGTGGCCGATATGGAGCCGATCCTCAAATTTGCCCGGGCGCGGGGCATCGCCGTGGTCGAGGATGCCGCACAAGCGCACGGTGCCCGCTATGACGGTCAGCGGGCGGGAAGTCTCGGCAGCGCCGGTTGTTTCAGTTTCTATCCCGGAAAAAATCTGGGGGCCTTTGGTGAAGCGGGAGCCGTGGTCACCCAGGATGCGGGGCTTGCCGAGCGGGTCCGGGTGTTGCGCGATCACGGCCAGATGCGCAAGTATGTCCATGCCACTCCCGGCTGGAACTGCCGGATGGATGGCATTCAAGCGGCGGTCTTGCGGGTCAAGCTGCGGCACCTCGAGCACTACAACGAACGGCGCCGGAAACACGCCGCGCATTATGCCCGGGCGCTGGCTGGAATGCCCCACCTTGTCCTGCCCTTCTGCGATCCGCGCCGGACTCATGTTCATCACATTTATGCGATCCGGGTTCCCGCCCGGAGTATTTTCATGCAGCAACTGGCATCCCTCGGCATCGGCTGTGGCATCCACTACCCAGTGCCAGTCCATCTCCAGGAGGCCTATGCCGGTCTCGGCCATCGCCGCGGCGCCTTCCCGGTCGCGGAGCGTTGCGCGGCGGAATTCGTCTCCCTGCCGATGTATCCGGAACTCACCTCCGACCAAATCGACGCGGTGGCACAGGCCGTGGAGACGGCACTTCTTTCTTCTCCAGCCTACGCGTGATGGTTACTCATCTGCAATCTCCTGCGCTGGTGCCTCAAGCCAGCCCGGACATCCACGCCGAACGGATCGATCCTCTCGTGGGCGCGGTCTGGGATTCACACATCACGGCGCGGCCTGACCACTCGGTGTTTCACCGCGCGGCTTGGGCGCGGGTCCTCGCCGAAACCTATGAGCACCGTCCGTTCTATCTGAGAATCCTGGTCGAGGGGATCGAGGCGGCGCTGGTGCCGCTGATGGAGGTCCGCAGTCCGGTCACCGGCCGACGCGGGGTCTCGCTACCTTTCGCCGATTTCGCCGCCCCGTTGTGGACCGAACCCCGGCAACATGCGGCAGTCTCACAGGCCTTGCTGGGCGTGGCCGCAGAGCGCAAATGGAAGCACCTCGAGCTCCGCGGCGGCTCATCTCCAGCACCCGGAGCCGGTTGCTTCCGCAGCTATTGCGCCCATGAACTTGACCTGAGTTCCGGCATCTCCCGGCTCGCACAGCAACTCCCGGCGTCCACCCGCAGGTCCATCCACAAGGCGGAGCGCAGCGGACTCACCATCACCATCGGCCGCGATGCACACGCCATGCTGGATTTCTATCAACTCCACAGCCGCACCCGCCGCCGCCATGGGTTACCGCCCCAGCCGTTCGGTTTTTTCCAGGCGATCGACCGTCACCTGATCGAACCCGGCTTGGGCGCCATTATCCTGGCCCACCATGCCGGCACGGCGGTGGCCGGCGCGGTGTTTTTCCACTCGGGTGGCCACGCCATCTACAAGTTCGGCGCCTCCGACAAAGCCCACTGGGACCTCAGGCCCAACCATGGAGTGATGTGGAGTGCCATCCAATATTTGACTGCGGCCGGCTGCCAGTCACTTCATTTTGGCCGCACCGCGACCACTGACGCCGGCTTGATCCGCTTCAAACAGTCCTGGGCAAGTACCGCCGGAACCCTGAACTACTTCCGTTATCACACCGGCAAACTGGCCTGGATCACCGCCGCCAGGCCGCCCGCGGAAAACCTGCCCCTGGTCTTCGGCCACCTCCCGCTGTCCCTCAACCGGATCGCAGGCCGCCTGATCTATCCGCATCTCGACTGAAAGCCTTTCACCCACATGGCTTTATGAAACCCGCACCTACCACCCCCGCCAACTCCAGATCCCAAAACCGCCAGCGCAGCGGTCTGAATGTCTATGACATTCTTTTCGTGCTCTTCAAACACAAGTGGAAAATCATCCTGTTTTCCTTGTTGGGCTTCGCTGGCGCCGGTGTCTTCTTGTATTGGGACACGCGTTCACCCAGCTACGAGACGGAGGCCAAGCTGCTGGTCCGCTATGTCCTCGAACGGAGCGCCGTGGACCCCTACGAGTCCAAGGTCGATGCCAGTGGGATCCATGGGATGGCAGTGATGGACGCCGAGATCGAAATCATCAAAAGTACTGACCTTGCCATCGAAGTGGCCGACAAGATCGGCCCGGAGAGAATTCTCACAACGACGGTACCCCCCCCGACCAAAGTCGATGCTGCGATAGACATCGCCAAGAACCTCGTTGTCAAGGCGGAGCGGGGCAGCAATGTCATCCACCTCAGATACCACCATTCGGACCCAGCCGTGACCGTAGCCGTGCTCAAACAGTTGATTGAGTCCTATTTCGAGAAACATCTGGAAATCCACCGCTCCACCGGGGCCTTTGAGAGCGTGGCGAGGCAAACCGATCAGGCCCGCAGCCGATTGAGTCAAACCGAACAGGAACTCAACAAACTCAATACCGAGGCGGGCTTCCTGTCTCTCACCGATGCCAAAGTCGCCATGGATGCACGGCGCAATTCGCTGCACTCCAGCCTGATGGCCGCGCAGGTCGAACGCGCCGAGCAAAAGGTCAAAGTCACTTCTCTGGAGAACTCCATGGGCGTGGCGGAGCCCACAGCGCCCGTGATCGACCCGGGACAAGCCGATGGGCCTTCGCCAGATCGGATGGCGCGCGCAAGGGCGCTGGAGAAACTCCACGATCTGGTCGCGCAATCGACCCTGTTCAAGCAGCGGCGCAACACCTTGCTGATGAGCCGCAAACCAGGCGACCCGATGCTCACGGCATTGGACCGGCAACTGGCCGAAATCCAACAACAAGGGCTCGATCTCCTCGAGTTGTATCCCGAACTCGCCAGTCAGACGAAGGCCCAGGACGCACCTTCACCGCAGACCACCGGCACCGATCTGAATGCCGAACGGGCCCAATTGGCTGCGGTTGAGGCAAAGTGCAAGGAACTCGCCGGACAAACCAAGAAAGCCGACGAGGACATGGAGAAGCTCTCTGCCAGCAGCCAGGCATTCACCAACCTGGAGCGGCGGCGAGAATTGGAAGAGGAAAAATACCGCTATGCGGAAACCAGTTTGGAGAAGGCCAGGGTCGACGAGACGCTCAATCCGGCCAAGATGCCTAACATCGGCGTGGTGCAGAACCCTACCGCACCGCTCAAGGCGCTCGCCGTTACCACCCGCAGGCTGGCTTTGGGACTTGCCGCATCCGGGATTCTGACCGGACTGGCACTTGCCTTTCTCATCGAATGGGTCATTGACCGCCGGGTGTCGCGGCCAATCGAGATCCAGACACGCTTGCAACTGCCGCTGATGATGTCGATCCCCCACATCCGCTCCAAGGACGGGATGGCGAAACTCATCGCCAATGAGCCGGGTCACAGATTGCTGGGAGGCGCCGCCAACCTAACAGTCCCGCATGCCTCACATAACGGCAGCGGAGAGTCATCGTCTCAAGAGAACGAACATTTCATCACGCCTTATGCCTCGGCGATTCGTGACCGCATCATGTTCAACTTCGAGTTAAACAATCTTACCCACAAGCCGAAGTTGGTCGGCTTAACCGGCCTCTCGCAAGGTGCCGGAACCTCTACCATCGCAATTGCTTTGGCGAAGGCTTTTGCCGAGCACGGCAAGTTCAAAGTGTTGTTGGTGGATCTCAACTCTTCATGGAGTGTCTTATTGCCGGCGTATCCCGTGGAATCGCTCGATACCGCCTTGCATATCTCACGGACTGAAACCTTCCGGCAGAGCCCGAGGAGCCTCTACTTTGCCGGCGCGCCAACCCGTCGCGGCAGCAAGGGCGCACAATCACTCGCGTCCGTCGCGATGCATGAACTGATGCCGCAGCTTGAGGTCAGCGATTTTGATTATATTGTATTCGACATGCCGCCTGCAGGACCGACCAGTCCAACCCTTGGGATGGCGGGCTTCATGGACAAGGTCCTGCTAGTGCTGGATGCCGAAAACACCAACCGCGAAAGCCTCAGTTGGAGTTATGCGGAACTCGAGAAGGGACGCGCCGACGTGTCGTGTGTGTTCAACAAGACGAAACCCCACGCCCCGCGCTGGGTGGGCGGCGAAGTGTGATTCCTTGCCCCTCACGCCCTTCGCCGGTCTTACCGGCCTACTCTCCGCGGATCTCCAAATCGAACCATGATCGAAAGCGACCCGTCATTGCTCACCCGGGTTTACTATCATGTGAAGCCGTTCGTGCCACAGACCATCCGCTGGGCGTTGCGTCGGCACCGGGCGACAGCCATCCGCCAGGGCCATGCCGCCGAGTGGCCGATCAATGAATCCGCCGGAACTCCCCCCGGCGGTTGGCCGGGATGGCCGGAGGGCAAAAAGTTCGCCTTGGTTCTCACCCACGACGTAGAGAGCCAGCAGGGGGTGGACAAGGTGCGGGCGTTGGCCGAGGTTGAAATGAGATACGGCTTCCGTTCTTCATTCAACTTCATTCCAGAAGGCGGATATCGTGATCCCGCCGCACTCCGCGAGTGGCTATTTGAACGGGGTTTCGAAGTCGGGGTTCACGATCTCAATCACGACGGTAAACTCTACCAATCGCGCGCTGGTTTTGCCGCCAAGGCGCAGCGTATCAATCATTACCTGCACGCGTGGAAAGCCACTGGATTTCGCTCCGGGTTCATGCTTCGCCGGCTCGATTGGCTACACGCTCTAGACATCGACTACGAGTGCTCAACCTTTGATACCGACCCGTTCGAGCCGCAACCGGCCGGAACTCACACGATTTTCCCATATTGGATCTCACGCCCCAACGGGGCCGGAGGGAAGGGCGCGGGCCAAGGATATGTTGAGATTCCCTACACCCTTCCGCAGGACTCGACGTTGTTCCTGCTCCTGCGTGAACCGGACGCGGCGATTTGGCAGCGGAAAACCGAGTGGATCATCCGCCGGGGCGGCATGGTTCTGATGAATGTGCATCCGGACTACATCGACATGACGGGATCAGGCAAGCGCATGACGTACCCGCTGGCCCACTATGAAGGGTTCCTCCGCTGGGTCAGGCACCAATACCACGGGGAGGCCTGGCAGGTGCTGCCCCGCGAGATCTCGCGGTTTGTCCTCGCCCACCACCCGGTGCTGCCGGCAGCCGCTGCGGCACCGCCGCGCGTTGCCTCCGCCCCCCGGGCCTCCGGAATCAAGATTTGGATCGATCTGGAGAACACGCCACACATTCCGTTCTTCCGGCCAATCATCCGTGAACTGCGCAAGCAAGGACATCAAGTGGTTCTAACGGCCAGAGACGGCTATCAGACGTGCGAGATGGCGCGCTTTCACGCGCTGGACTACCAACAAGTCGGCCATCACTACGGCCGCCATTTGCTGGCCAAGGCGTGGGGAATGTTAGTCAGAAGCGGCCAGTTACTGCGTTTCGCCCGCCACGAGAAACCAGCCTTGGCGCTCAACCTCGGCTCCAGAAGCCAGAACCTCGCGGCCAAAATGATGGGCATCCCTGTGGTCGAAATCATGGACTATGAGCATACCGCCGCGTCACGGATGTTAGAGTCGCGCTGGTATCTGACCCCCAAAGTCGTCTGCGCCGCCGTCCATGGCGGCGAGCCCACCCGGCGCATCCGCACCTATGACGGCATCAAGGAGGATGCCTATGTGCCGGAGTTCCGGCCGGATGGATCAATCCTGGACCTGCTGGGTTTGCACGATGCCAAGGTGGTGGTCACCGCGCGCCCCCCAGCCACCGAGGCCCACTACCACAATCCGGCAGCGGATCTGCTGTTCGCACGATTCATCGAGCGGGCGCTGGAATGCCCCGATGTCACCACCGTGCTGCTGCCCCGCAACCGGCGCCAAGAGGCGGACTTGCGCGACCGCTATCCGCAATGGTTTGCCCACTCCAAACTGGTGGTTCCGCAAGCGGTCGTCGATGGCCTCAACCTGATCTGGCACTCCGACCTGGTGGTCAGTGGCGGTGGCACGATGAACCGCGAGGCGGCCGCCATGGGCGTGCCGGTCTATAGCGTCTTCCGCGGCCCGAGCGGCGCGGTGGACCGCCTGCTCTGCGAACAACACCGCCTCGTCCTGATCGAAAGCGCCGCCGACGTCGCTAACAAAATCCACCTCGTGCCGCGGACCAAAAGCCCCCTGCCCGTCACCCCAGCCTCCAGCGCACTCACCGACATCCTCAAGCACCTCTATGCGATCATCAACTCGCTGCCCCAAAACGCCGCAACGACCCCGGCCTGATTCGACTTCCGGCATGCCGCGCTAACCGCCAATAGCATGCTCACCCTCGAACCGGTCCGCCTCAGCGAAAAGCCGACTGGGTCGAGTGCCGCTGCCCTTGTGGCAAGAACAGCTGACGAGACGGTGGCTCAACGGTCACCATGCACCCCAACCCGCCCAGCTTGCCAACCCACATCCCGCCTGGCCCGGGGCACCGCCTCGTTAGATTCCAAATCTCATGAAGCCATGACAACTTCAGCCATCTGTCAACGCGCCACCCCCTCTCTCCTCACCGCATTGGCCGCACTGGCCGGCGCTTTGCCCGCCGCTCCGGCTTTTGCCGTGGTCAGCATCGACTATGTTAGCATTGGCAACGCCGGCAACGCAGCGGACCCTCTCACCAGCTACGGTGCGGTGGTATACGCTTATCAGATCGGAAAATACGAGGTAACCAACGCCCAATATGTGGAGTTCCTCAATGCCAAGGGAGCTACCAACAGCGCCGTGATTTTCAATGGGGCCATGGCCGGCTATGGTATCACCCAAAGCGGCAGCAGCGGCAGTTACAGCTACAGCGTGTCCAGCACCTATGCGAACATGCCGGTTGGCGGCACAACCTGGTTCGATGCGGCGCGCTTCACCAACTGGCTGGGCAACGACCAGGGCGGCGGCAGCATGGAAACAGGGGCCTACACTCTGAACGGTGCCATGAGCGGAGTGTTTCCCGCAAACGCCGGGGCTCAGGTTTACATTCCATCCGAGAACGAGTGGTACAAGGCGGCATATTACAATGGTGCAACGTCGGCCTACTCGCTCTATCCTAACGGGCAGAACTCGATCACCCCAGCGGATGCCAATTACTATGGCTTCGGACCAGCCGATGTAGACTATGGCACGCCGGGTTCGTACGGCACCTATGGCCAAGGCGGGAATGTCTGGGAATGGAACGACGCCGTCATATCCAGCGCGGCGCGCGGGAAGCGCGGGGGCGCTTACGGCTATGGCTCCGCCGCCTTCCTGGCCTCCTCGTACCGCTACGGGGCCGTCCCGACGCAAAGCGAATCCAACATCGGGTTCCGTATTGCCAGCGTCCCTGAACCAGGCTTGGTCGTCCTAGCGATGTTCACCAGCGGGGTGTTGGTGGCCCGCCGGAAACGCTGATTCTCTCTCATTGAATGATGACCTGCCAATTTCATAGGCATGCTAACAAGCAACCCGACAGACCTGGTCACCCGAGTCACCTTGCCATGAACAATTCTCTGAAACTGCTGCTGGTCTCCGGTGCGCGGCCCAATTTCATGAAAATTGCGCCCGTCATTCACGCGATCCGCGCCCACAACGCGGCCTGCAACGGCGGCCGGACGATCAGCTTCCGCCTTGTCCACACCGGCCAACATTACGATGAGAAAATGTCCGGGGTGTTTTTCCAGGAACTCGGCCTCCCGGCCCCGGACTACAATCTCGAAGTCGGTTCGGCTTCCCACGCCGCGCAAACCGCCAACATCATGCTCGCCTTCGAACCGGTCTGCCTGCACGAAAAACCCGACTGGGTGGTGGTCGTTGGCGACGTCAACTCCACCGCCGCCTGCGCCCTCGTCGCAGCCAAACTCGGCATCGCCGTGGCCCACATCGAGGCCGGCCTGCGCAGCTTTGACCGCGCCATGCCGGAGGAACTCAACCGCCTCGTCACCGATGCCCTCGCTGACCTGCTTCTCACGCCCTCGGCCGATGCCGATGACAACTTGTGCCGCGAAGGCGTGTCCGGGGCGAAGATCCGCCGGGTCGGCAATGTGATGATCGACTCGTTGATGGGCCAACTCCCGCAGGCGACCGCAGCCAACACCCTCGAGCGGATGGGGCTGGAAAATGGCCGCTTCGTCTACGTCACGCTGCACCGCCCGTCAAACGTCGATATCCGCGAAAATCTCGCGGTCATCGTTCGCGAACTCACGACCTTGTCCGTGCAGTGGCCCATCATCTTTCCGATCCATCCGCGGACCCGCCGGCGAATGGCCGAGTTCGGCCTCAGCTTCGACGCCCATCCGGGCGTGCGCCCGCTCGAACCGCTCGGCTATCTTGACTCGCTCAATCTAACACGTAACGCGCGCTTCCTGCTCACCGACTCCGGCGGCCTGCAGGAAGAGAGCACCTACTTCCGCACCCCCTGCCTCACCCTGCGGCCCAACACCGAGCGTCCGGTCACCATCACCGTCGGCAGCAACCGCCTCACCTCGGTGGCCACCCTGCGCGACGACATCACCAAACTGCTCGCCGAACCGGAACGTCTCGGCGCAACCCCGCCGCTGTGGGACGGTCGCACCGCCGCACGCATCGTCGCCGAACTGCTGGCGGAATGAGTCGAGGGGCGGGGCGTCGGAAACAATCGACCCCGAGGACATTTTTCTAACCGGCTCCTGACTCCCTCTTCCGCCCTCGATCTCATATTCTCAACCCATGTCTCTTCGTGTCCTCGCTGCCGTCGCCAGCGTCCTCTTTCTGATGGGCTATGCATGGAGTCCCGGTTGGCGGGCTTGGCGGCCAGGGTGGTTGTTCTCGACCTGCGCCGCAGTCACGATGATGGCACTGCTTGAGCATCAGGACATGCCGCGCAGCATAGGAGTTCCAGGAATCAACCTATGGAACCTCTTGGTCATCAACAATCTCGTGGCATGGCTGGCACTGCGAGAGTCGGCGGGGTTTTCTTGGGATCTGCCGTCGCAGGTGAAAAGCCGTGGCTTGCTGTTCTGCGCCGTCATGTTGGTGGCCTTTCTCCGCGCGTTAATCGGCAATGGGCCTCTCGCCCCCTTGCTCGGCTTCGATGCGTTCGCGGCTTATTTCATCAATTGCTTCAAATGGTTCATCCCGGCGCTCATCTTGTTCGACGGTTGCCGGTCCGAGCAACAAACCCGAAGGGCCCTGCTGCTGGTCCTGTCAACCTATGTTTTGATCGCCCTGCTCACGATCAAGGCGATGCCTCTGAGCGGCATCGGTTCGGGCGAAGAACTCAGCGCTCAGGCGGCGAGGAGAATCAGACGCGACGTCGGCTATCACCGGGTGGACGTCTCGATGATGCTGGCCGGCGCGACCTGGGCAATCTACTGCTGCGCCGGGCTGTTCACGGCAGCATGGCAACGCATGGTGATCTTGGGCCTTAGTGGGATCACGCTGCTTGGGCAGGCGCTCACCGGTGGCCGCATGGGATATATCGCGTTCGTGGGAATCGGGGCTCTGCTCGCGTTTGCAAAGTGGCGCAAGCTCCTGCTCGTCGGACCGGTGTGTTTGCTTGGCCTCTGTTTGTTGGTGCCGAGCGTGCGTGAGCGCATGCTGATGGGCTTCGGTGCGATGCAAGGCGGCATCGTAACCGAACGCAGCGACGACCAGATCACTTCGGGCAGAGTCAACATCTGGCCCCTCACCATCGAACGCATCAAAGAACGCCCGCTGTTTGGATGGGGCAGGGCCGGTTTCCAGGTCGCCGGACTTCAGCAAGTCTCGCTGGCCGAGTTGGGGGAAGAGTGGCCGCATCCCCACAACGCATACTTGGAGTACCTGCTTGACTCAGGCATCATGGGGATGCTCCTCACCATCCCGATCTACGCCACGATGGTGGTATGGGCATTCCATCTCCTCCGCAAGCCGGAGGCATTTCTAACCGCTGTTGGAGGCGCTGCCTTCTCGCTGTTCATGGCACTGCTGCTTGCCAGCATGGGATCCCAGACGCTGTACACGCGTGAAGGCGTCGTGATGATGTGGGCCGTTGCCGGGTTGCTGGCCCGATGCTGGCTCGAACACGACAAAGTAGAGCATGAGGAGGAAACCGATTTCTTCGCCGCGGACCTCCAATCGGTCTGCTTGGAAGAACTGGAAAGCGCTCCTCAAAGAGTGCCGAACCAAATCCCTTAACGGGTATGGCCGGATCTCCCGGCTATTGCGCTGTGGCTTGATCCTCAAATCGAAACCACCCCAGCCGATGAATACCATTTCGATCAACCCACCGGTAGCCCCCCCCCGTGGCAGGAGCCCGGGCGTTTGGACTTTCCGCTGCGTCGGGGGCGCTCTCGTTCTCGCAACGATCACTGGCGTCCTGTTCGTGAGCTTCTGCGCGCCTGAGACCTTGGGAATCTTCAGTAGCGACGACTCCTTTTACTACTTCCTCACCGCCCGCAACATCGTGCTGGGAAAGGGGGTAACCTTCGACGGAATCAACCCCACTAACGGTTTCCATCCCCTGTGGATGCTTGCATTGATTCCGGTTTACACACTGACCGGAGGCGACTACGACCTTTCCCTGCGACTCGTCTACGTCCTGTTGTTGCTGCTCTTCAGTGGTTCCATCGCATTGACGTTCAAGCTGCTGCATGCAAGCGCCGGACCGACTCCGGCCCTGCTGACCCTGCTGCTCTTCGTCAATCCTGTCGTCTTCAATCTTTTCTTCAATGGGCTCGAAAGCGCGCTCCTGATCTTCCTGCTGCTTCTCCTGCTCAACATCGCGCGCCGAACCGACCTCGTCTCGCCCCGGATGGGTATTCGGAACCAAGCCTTGGCGGGCCTGCTGTTAGGGCTCCTCTTCCTAAGCCGGTTGGACTGCGCGTTCCACCTCATCGGGCTCGGGTTGGTGGCTTTCGTCGTGTATCGTCTCCCGCTGTGCAACCCAAAGGAGCTTCCGTCCCTGCTCCGATCCTACGGGCTTCTACTCCTCGTGTTCGCGCTGGCGGTGGCACCGTATTTTGCCTGGAATCTCACTGCGAACGGTCACCTCACACCGATCAGCGGCGCGCTGAAATCGTCCTTCCCCCACCCCGAACTGCGGATTCGTTCCCTCATCGCCGTGACGCGCGCGCCGTATACCTTGTTTATCCTGTTCTCGATTGCCCTTGCGGTGTTCCAATCCTGGAACCCGAACTCGCCGCTGCGGCGCCTTGTCGCCACCCGCGGCGCCGGCCAACCGTGGGCCGTTCTGTTCGTCGGACTCTGGTTAGGCTGCCTTCTGCACTACGGCTATACCTTGTTCTTCACCACTTGGGGAACCCACCAATGGCACTTCGCCAGCTACATTCCCGTCGCTCTGCTGTGCATCGGGTGGCTCATGGCGCGGGCGACGACCGACCGTCGGTGGATCGCTCCTGCCTTGGCCTTGGTTATGGTGGTAGTCAACTGCGCCATGCTGAGACTCTCGGTTGTCGAAAAGGCCGTACAGCACGGCAACTGGAGCGATGCCGCCATCTGGGCGCGGCAACATACCCCGCCGGATAGCGTCTTCGGCATGACCGATGCCGGATACTTCGCCTACTTCAGCCGACGCAGCACCGTGAACCTCGATGGGCTCATCAACGGCTATGAATACCAGGCGGCCCTCGCCAACGGAACACTCGACCCATACTTCGCACGCTGCGGAATCAACTACGTCAGTGACTATGAGGTTCCGGCATCCACGGAGCGATACCACGGAATAAGGCTGACCCGCCTCTTCCACGCGGAACAAAAAATGGGTAAAATGGGCTACGATCTGGTCTTCCCATTAGACCAAACCGTCTATCGATCCCCCCCCTACGCGCCCTACGAGTTCTACGTCCATCAGCGTAGCAATCAGCGAATCCTCTTCTGTATCTGGCCCTATAAGTGCGGACGTTTGATGTCTTCTAGCGTCCTGCCGCGAGCTGCCACAGGGCAGACCGCAAGGGAAGCATCTCCCTTACTCCAGAAGATCCCGCGCCCTGCCCCGCAATAGTCTGAGAGTGGTCACAAAGGTTTCCAATGATGGAAGCCCTCACAATCTGGATTCAATGGATCATCTGCTCCGGACGGGCGGAGACTGACCATCTTCGTCCCCTGTCATCTCTTCCCCCTATGCCCAAACTTGCCTATCTCCTCGCTGCCAGCCATTCCGGCTCCACCCTGCTGGCCATGTTACTCGGGGTCCAGCCCGGGGCCTGCACTGCCGGCGAATTGAAGGCGACCTCGCTTGGTGATCCGGATCAATATCGCTGCTCCTGCCGGGAACGCATCCGTGGCTGCGCCTTTTGGCAAGAAGTCGGCAAGGCCATGGCATCTCGTGGTTATTCTGAGTTTGACATCACCTCGGCCGGAACCAGCATCTTCGAGACGCAGAGCCCCTACGTGCGCCGCCTGCTGGCCCCGCTCTATCGGCATGGAGCTCTCGAAGCGTTGCGCGATCTCGCGCTCGCCTTCTCGCCCGCATGGCGTGCCAGTCTGGCCGACAGTAATGACCGCAACCTTGCGCTGATTGAATCCTTGCTGGAAGTTACCGGCAGCAAAGTCGTGATCGACTCTTCAAAGTCAGCGCTTCGGCTTAAATACCTGCTGAGGATCTCCGACCTCGACTTGAAAGTAGTCCGGGTGATCCGCGATGGCCGGGCGGTTGCCCTTACTTACACCGATGAGTGGAATTTCGCCGATTCTAAGGATCCAGAAATGAGGAGTGGGGGCACCGGCACCCGCCGCCCGCCACAGCGCCGCTCGATGCCAGAAGCCGCCAGCTCATGGAAACGCAGCAACGAATCATGCGACGCACTGACCACCCTGCTTCCTGCCTCGCAACGGACTGAAGTCCGCTACGAGGAGCTCTGTGCCGATCCGGCAGCCACCCTGAATCGGCTCGCGGCTTTCCTCGATTTAGACCCCAAGAGAACGCGCCTCGATTTCCGCGCCGTCACTCAGCACGTCATCGGCAACGGCATGCGGATGGACTCGACCTCGGAAATCCGCTTGGACGAGAGATGGAAATCCCATCTCAGCGATGACGATCTGCGAGTCTTCGACAAAATCGCTGGCACTCTAAACCGGAGTTATGGGTACGTTTGAAGAGCAAGGACGGAACACAGAGCCGAGCGCAGTCCGAAGAGGCTGACCTCCGGCCTCTGACCTCGAATTCCTATCTGTCCACTGCATGGACGGAGAGGCGCCCACCCTCCTCGTCCTCCATCCCCCGTCTCCCGGCTTCCTTTACATCCCATGTCCTCCACCCCTTCCATTTCCGAGGCCGGACCGGCTTCTGATGGCCGTGACCGCTTCGGGCTCAACGTGGCGTTTGCCTGGGGCGCATACATGGTGAATATCATCTCGGGATTCATCGTCCCGCGCATGATCAGCGATCATCTTGGGCAAACGACCCTCGGTATCTGGGATTTTTCCTGGAGCCTCGTTTCATATTTTGGTCTGGTGGAGCTCGGCCTTGGTAGTTCGATCAGCCGTTACGTTGCCTATTACCGCTCGAAAAATGATATTCCAGGCCTGAACCGCTCGGTAGCGACGATCGCGGTGTTCCAGCGATCGGTGGGTTGGTTGGCGCTGGTTTTGGCGGTGATATCGGCTTGGTGGCTGCTGCCGCTTTTCGGGCCACGTCTGGGAGATGACCTTGGCACAGCCCGCTGGGTGCTCCTATTCCAAGGAACCGAAATTGCTATCATCATTTCGTTTTCAGTGTATGCATCGGTCATCGCAGGATGTCACCGCTGGGATCTGCAAAACACGGTCACTGCTATCGCCAACAGCTTGGTAGCATTAGGGATGATCACGGTGCTGTTGCTCGGCGGAGGGTTGCCCGCCCTTGCCCTGGTCCACTGCGTGATCATGGCCGGTTCCGCACTGGTACGCAAGCGTTTGACGAAACGCGTCTGCCCGGAGCTCGTCATCAAGCACCACCTAGCCTCATGGTCGACGTTTGTTGAACAAGCCCGCTTCGGCATCAAAAGCCTGACCCCATCGGCCGCTAATCTGCTTTCCAACCAAGCCCTGAGTCTGCTGATCGTGGCATCTATCGGCCCGGCCAGTCTGGCAGTATTTTCCCGCTCCAGGAGCCTGATGACCACTCTGAGAAGCCTTGCCGCGAGATTCGGCATGATCGTGATTCCAATCGCCAGTGGGCTCCAAGCACGGAACGATCAGGCCGCCCTGCGGCATACCCTGCTGACCACTCCGGCCATCATCTCCAGCCTGGCGTTGCCCATTCTGATTGCGCTAGGTCTATTCGGCAATCATTTGATACGCCTCTGGATGGGACAAGCCTATGTTCAACCCGGACTGTTGGCCGTTCTAACGATTGGAACCTATGCCACACTGGTTCAGGAGCCTGTGTGGAGCGTGCTCTGCGGGATGAACCGTCACGGCCAGACCGCGGTTGCCAAGTTGATAGCGGCCGGGGTTTCAACGACTCTGCTTGCAATTGGGCTGTGGACCCTGCACTGGGGTCTCCTCGGAGCGGCTGTCTGCTTTGTAATGCCACAGCTGATTGCCGATGGCTTCATCACCACATGGTATGCCTGCCGAATTGTTGGGGTGTCGAAGCGCCGCTACCTCTGGTGCACGTTCGTTCGACCCATGCTCTGTGTCGCGCCGTTTGCCGCGGCGCTGGCAGCTGGCACCCAGCTTGGTCCGGAGCACCCTCTCTGGGCCATGGCCTTGATTTCCGTCGGCTCCTTGGTCAGCGCTCTCCTGTACCTGAAATGGCTGCTTCCCACCGCAATGAGAAAATTCCTGACAGTGGCATTCCGGAGATTCCTTCCTAATCATTCCATGGGCACGTGCCAGTGACTGAGGTCCGCAACTCTCATCGATTGCTACTCTTCAACTGCCAGAAACCATTTCATAATCCCATCTCCAATGCCCGCGCTGCTTCCAGAGAATAACAAAAGCTCGCACCAAGAGCAGACGGAAGCCCGGAAAGTTTCGGTCTGTATCGTCTCCCATAATGGTTACGGAGCGATCTCCGGTATGAGGGGGGGGCATGTGGGCGGAGTCGAACGCCAGACGAGTTTGCTGGCACTATGGCTTGCCGCGCACGGACACAAGGTCAGCATTCTGACGTGGAATGAAGGTGGACCGGATGAGGAGGTGATCGCTGGAGTGCGAGCCATCAAGATCTGCCGCAAGAACGCCGGCCTTCCAGGACTGCGCTTCTTCCATCCGAAGTGGAGTGGCTTGTTAGCCGCGTTGCGCAAAGCCAATGCGGATATTTACTATCAGAACTGCGGAGGCTGCGTGACGGGGCAACTGGCAATCTGGTGCCGACTGCACGGGAAGCCATTCGTGTTCTCCTTGGCGAGCGACGCCGACTGCGATCCGAATCTGCCGGAATTGCGGATGCGGCGCGAGCGTATTCTCTATAGATATGGGCTCCGCCATGCCTCGCGCCGGGTCGCGCAAACAGCGACACAATCCAAACGCCTGGCTGAGCATTTCCGCGTCAATTCAGAGATCATTCCCATGCCCGCGCCGGATCCGCAAACCACCGTCACCACCTCCACCGAGCGGACCTTAGGACGCATCGTATGGGTCGGGCGGGTCTGCCGGGTGAAGCGCCCGGATCTCCTGCTGGACATTGCAGAGAAATGCCCGGATCTCGGCTTCGACATCGCAGGGCCGGTTTACGATGATGAATACTCCCGCTCGGTGGCCAGGCGGGCGACCATGATTCCGAATGTCCGAATGCTGGGCACCGTGCCACGGGAGGGAATTGCGACTCTGTACCGCAGCGCCTCGCTGCTCTGCTGCACCTCGGATTATGAGGGTTTTCCCAACACCTTCTTGGAGGCGTGGAGTCATGGACTGCCGATCGTATCAACAGTCGATCCCGATGGATTAATCGCTAACCGAAAGCTCGGCCGGGTCGGCCGGAATCCCACTTCCTTGGTCGCCGGAATCCGCGAGCTACTTGAGAATCCTGCATGCTTTACAGAGACCTCGTCGAGAGCCCGGGAATATTACTTGAGGCACCATACGATGGAGGCCGTGATGCCCCGATTCGAGCAGATGTTCATTAACCTTGTCCACGATAAAGTAATAACAATAGAATGACCCACCATGACCATGTATGATGTGATTGTCCCGGTAAATCTGCTTTTCGCAAGCCAGCCAAGGCTGGCTGCTTCTCGCCGATCATGCACTGATTCAGGCACCATGTCCACTTTCCCAATTCCCATTGTCGTATTGACGGCAATGGAGGCCGTCGATTGCATATTCCAGGGCCGGGGGAACGTTGCATCCTACCACCAGGATTGCGTCGCGTCCGGCTTGTGTCAGCCGGATATCAGCGAGACGGATTTCCTGCTGAACTTCCGGCGGAGAATCCGTGGTCTTCGCTGGAATCCGTTCTGCCACCGACCGATCATTTCCGACCTTCAGAATGACTGCCTCATCGTTCAAGATGGCATTGAGCTATGTTGTCTCTCGAAGGCGCTTGGCAAGTCATGGGTGAAAGTTTCCATGCCGGAAGATGTCCATGCCAGATGGCTTGCCCGCAGCACGGATGACCTGGACAATGCTGTCGTTCGGTTCTCGAGAAAGTCCTTCTACAACCCCGTCGAACACCCAGCATATCGCAAGGCGAAAATCGGCCGTCCTGATTCGATTCGATTGGATCGGATCAGGAAACTGCTTGGCCCCATCGGACCAGGCCTCTGTGGCTTGGATATTGGCTGCAACATGGGGTACACGTCCCATCATTTGCAGCGGCAGGGTTTCCGTATGACCGGGATTGATTACGATGAGAATCATCTGGCCGTAGCCAGGGCGCTCACTACAACCTATGGATTGGATGTTCGGTTTGAGAACTGCTATTTCCGGCAGTTCCAGACGGATAAACCGTTTGATGTCGTAGTGGCATTGACAGTTCTTTACCACATGTTCTATAGGCAGGAAGAACAGGATATCCCGGAGTGCAGCCGGATGGACAAGGGCGCTGTCATGAAGAAACTCGACGCCCTGACCCGGCACGCGCTCCTATGGGAGAGCGGTCCCGATCCTGGGCGGGAAATTGACTTCATACGGTCAAATAGCGGGTTAACTGACTACTATTCCCTTGGCCCCACGCAGGGGACTGGAAAGAAGAGGGAGCTGGGTGTCTTTCTGCGGCCTGATTCCAGTTTAAACGATTACTTGAAAAAACGACACGCCGCGCACTTTGCGGGGCGCTGACCCTCCAGTTCCAACGGCTTCCACATCCCTACTATGAACAAGAGTAAACGTATAAGCGTCGTAATTCCAACGTTCAATCGGTGCCGTTTCATCAGGGAAGCAGTTGACAGTGTCCTGAACCAGGACATTCAGGGTTATGATTTGGAGATTCTGGTCATTGATGATGGCTCAACAGACGGCACGCAAGCGGAATTAAAAAGGTATGGGAACAAGATCCGATATTTTTACCAGGACAATAGTGGCGCGGGGGCAGCCAGAAACAGAGGAATCAAAGAGGCACAAGGGGAATGGCTGACGTTTTTGGATTCAGATGATCGCTGGCTTCCTTTTAAGCTTTCACTACAAATGGCTATTATCGATCGTGCCCCGGATTGCAGGGTGCTTTATGGCAATTTCCTGATTTTCAAAGAGGGTCGTACAATCTCAGAAAGGGGCGTGGATTCCTGGGCGGAATCCCTGCGCCTATCCAAGCACAAGGAATGGAAGGAGATGTTTTCATCACGATTCGATTCAGCGGATATTGGAATCACTCACAACGGGAAAGCCTTTTCAATCTACAAGGGAAATATTTTCGGTGGATTGATATTCCAGATATGTATACCCTGTTGGACAGCGATCATCTCGAAACAATGCATCACTGATCACATCAGGTTTTCAGAGACCCTTCCCACCTGGGAAGATGTCTGGTTTTTCTGCCAGTTGGCGGAAGAACACGAGATATATTTTATGGATATTATTACTGCGGAGAATCGCGGTCACACCGGACCTCGGTTGACACAGGCGGGCTCCGTGAAAACATTGCTATGCCATATAAATATCTGCGATGGCATCTATTTCAAATCGAGCAGTTCACATAGGCCACCTGATATTGAACTGAATGCTCTTTATCGTGAGCTCCATAAAAGACTTTTCAAGCAATATCTGAGGAATGGCATGCACAGTGAGGCAGCGGCAGTAAGAAATAAATTGGACAGGATGGGAGTTGGTCTCAAGGATATTTCCTATCTACTTTACCGGACAGCCTTCCTGTTTCCATGGAACCCTATTCATCAATTGGTTAAAATGAAACAGCGGTTTGCTAAAGATTGATGAGTGAAGTCGCAATGCTTTCAGAAACATTACTAATGAATCGCTTGGCAAAAGAGGAGCACGTGCCGGATTTGCTTGTGCAAACACAACCACAACACCCCCCCCGGCCTGAGGAGACGAGCCGCCGCCCGCATCCACAAGCTGACCTCCAGATAGCGGTATTCAGGGGGCGGCAGGGCCTGGAGCAGATTCGGCAGGATTGGCAAGCAATTACCGACCGTATGGTTGAGCACCGGCACTACTTTCACCTATGGGAGTGGCATCACAGTTATCTGGAGACGATTGCCAGCGAACCCGATGCAGCGGTCTATCATGTGGCCTATCTGGCATCGGTCCCCATGGCCGTGCTGCCTCTGCGCTCCTCGACAATGCGGCAAGGCGGGTGCCGCTTGAGGATTCTCGAGAGTCCGTATCACAAGCACATGCCCCTGTGCGACATCATCTGCGATCCAGATCCAGAGCATTCGGACATTCTCGAGCGGATGGTTCATCACCTCCGCTACTCCTTGCGAAATACCTGGGATGCTATCCTCTTGCGTGGATTGCTGGCGGAGTCCTCAGCCGCCTGTCGGTGGTGGGCGGCATTGCCGGGCCCACGGATCCAGATCGCACGGGGCCGCTGTGACTCTCTGCATTATGCCAACCATGGGGAAATGTTGGCGAACATCTCGAGGAAATTCCGCAACAATCTCCGTTATGCGCGCAATCGATTGGCGAAACTTCCGGAGGCCCGATTCGAGATCGTGCGCGATCCAGCATTGCTGCCGGCGGCTTTTGCGCATTTCATCCGGGTGGAGGCCTCCGGTTGGAAGGGCGAAAGTGGGACGGTCAGCGCAATCGGCCTTCATCCGCAACTCTGTGCCTTTTATGAAAAATTAGCGAGTTGCTTTGGCGCCACCGGGAAATGTCAGATCAATTTACTCATGCTGGGAGATGAGTGCATTGCCGGGCAGTTTTGGCTGCGGCTGGATGGGACCCTCTACATGCTCAAGACTGGTTACGCCCAACACCAAGCCCATATCTCCCCTGGCCACATGCTGTTGGAGGAATGCATCCGCCAGTCATCCTCTGAAACGAACCCTATCCACTGCTGGAATCTGAACAACCGTGTCAAGTGGCTAGACCCCTGGAAACCGTCTTACGAGGCAGTCTGTGACCTGTGGATTTTCAATCGCACGCCGCACGGACTGGCGATGTATGGTTGGGCGTCTGTAATCCGCGTGCTCCGTTCGATCTATCGAAACCTAAAGTCCTGTCGACCCTGCCAAGTGCCCAGCGGAAGCTAGATCTATCGTATCGCGCCTGATTCTAGGCCCCGCAACTCCGCTCCTATAACACCTCCCAAAACGTGTCCAAACCTTCATCCCATCCGGCTGCGGTGCGCGTGCTGAAACCCGCCGAGTTGCAGTCCCACCACTTGTTGGCCTGGCGCAGCATGGTTGTGGAGAATCCGCAACTATCAAGCCCGTTCTTCAGTCTGGAGTATAGCCTCGCGGTGGCGCGGGTAATTCCCCATGTGTGGATTGGTGTCCTGGAACAAAAAGGCACACCGGTGGCCTTCCTGGCTTTCGAGCGCAGCGCCGGCGGGATTGGCAAACGGATTCGCCTTTGTGACTATCAGGGCTTGGTGTCAAAGCCTGGATTGGCTTTTGACGTCCGTTGGTTCATCCATGAATGCGGTTTGCGGACTTGGGACTTCAACCACTTACTTGCGACACAAGAAGTGTTTCAGCCCTTTCATCTCGGATGCGGGGTATCACCCATTATGGACATCTCCAATGGCTATGCAGCGTACCTTGAAGAACGCCGCATCACAGGCAGGATGGAACTTATCAAACGCTGCGCCGGAAAGTTGCGAAAACTCGAGCGTGAGACCGGTGAGGTCCGTTTAGAGATTCACCGGGAGGACAGCGACATTCTGCAGCAGTTGTTGACATGGCGGGCCGCGAAATATGAATCGCACCATAGTCAGGAACTGCTGGTGTCTGTTTTGCAATCGCTCCTTCCTGTGCAGACCGGCCAGATGAAGAGCACCCTTTCCGTGCTTTATGCAGGCGACCATCTCGTCGCAGCGCATTTCGGCCTGCGCTCTGAAAGCACATGGCACTGGTGGTTTCCAGCCTACAATCCGTTATTCGAGAAATACTCGCCTGGCACCAATCTGCTGCTGAAAATGGCCGGCAGCGCTGAAGAGGCCGGAGTAAAGGTCATCGACTTCGGGAAAGGCGATCAGGATTATAAAAAGCAGCTAATGACCGGATCCATTCCCATCGCCGAAGGATACGTTTCGGCATCGAAATGGTTGTCACTTTCGAGAAGATTCAAAAGAGAAACCAAACGCTGCCTTCGGCAGACCCCGATTCTCGGTACCCTCGCGCGGAAAATGTACCACGTTGCTTCTGGTGCGTAGCATCATGAGTGCTTGCTTGCGCAAAATCCAACTGACTTGATTGTCTCCGGTAGGTACAGTACACCAACTCAGGACAATCAACAACCCGGTTGAATACATCGCCGTGGACCGCGCACAACGATTTTCGACATTGTCGGGATCAACCATGAAGGTCATATGATGAGAATAGCCATATTTACCCGCTATCCGGCGACCCCACAACAACCGCGGGGCGGCGTGGAGTCAGTCGCAGTGGTGCTGGTGCGGGCCCTGGCGGCCATGGACGATTTGGACGTTCACGTGGTGACTTTGGAACGCGGCCGTAGAGCGACGGTGGTGGAACCTCACGACGGAGCAACGGTCCATCGCTTGGCCGGCTCGCGCTGGCCACAAATCGCTGACGTGCTGGGCGGGCCGGGCCGACGCCGTCTGATTGACTATGTCGTGCCCCTACAGCCCGACATCCTCCATTCCCACGAAACCCATGGGCTGATGCTGGGTGACCTGACATTCCCACAGGTCTTTACGGTCCATGGCTTCGATACCGAAAACCTGCGGGCTGACGCCGCCCGATTTGTCGCCCTGCGGTCGCGATTGTGGGCCAACGTGGAGCGCCGGGGGCTGGCACGCCAGCGGCACATCATTTCCATCACTCCTTACGTGCGCCGGTTGATCGAGCCACTGACGGATGCCACCATCCACGACATCGACAACCCGGTGGAAGAGCGGTTCTTCGCCGTCACCCCCGCCCCGCAAAGCCGGCGCGTGCTATGCGTGGGCTGGCTCAACGAACGCAAGAACACGCTGGGAGCAATCGAAGCCTTCGCCCTGGCCGTGGCGCGCGGGGCCGAAGGCACGCTGGTGATCGCCGGACAGGCCAAGGAACCGACCTATCATCAGAAGGTTTTGGATTGCATCGCCCGCCACAAGCTCGCGGCCCGGGTTGAGTTGCTAGGCCACATCGACCACGGGCGGCTGATGGAGGAACTGGGCAAGGCGGCCGTGTTCCTCCTACCGTCGAGGCAGGAGAACTCACCGATGGCCATTGCCGAGGCGATGGCCGCCGGCCTGCCTGTCATCGCCTCCAACCGCTGCGGCATGCCCTTCATGGTCGCCGAAAATGAGACCGGCTTCCTGATTGACCCGGACGACACCGCCCAAGTCGCCGGGCGCCTTAAACAACTTCTCCAAGACCCCGCCGCAGCCCGGCGAATGGGCCGGGCCGGACGCCTCGTCGCCGAGCAGCGCTTTGCCCCGTGGAAGGTCGCCGAGCAAACCCGGGCGCTGTACCAGAAACTTGTCAATTCTCCTGACGTCCCGCGGCATGGATCCGAAAATTCCCGCTTTTAGAGCTTGCTTCGGGAAAATTCAAGGGTATTTTCCATTCCGCCGTGGGAAGGGAACCTCGTGTTTCCATCCCGGAGTCAAATCGAAAGAAGCATTTCAAAGACAGGAGTAAGCCGATGAAACACATGATTCTTCTTATAGGTCTGCTGATGACGCTCCAGAGCACGGGAGCCACTTGGGTTCCGCCGCTCGGGATTCCTGAGCCTCAGTTTGGCATTAATGAACAAGCACCTTCGCGGCCGGCGGCTTGGCCGGGGGCCGCATCGGTTGACAGCTATTACATCGACAACACGCATCCGAGCGCAACCGATACGGCCAATGCCTACGGTTATCCAAACAAACCCAGAATGACAATCCCAGACAGATTGATTGTGGTGGCCAATTCCCTTGTTGAGATTCATGGCGGACCCTATTTGACGACAACTACATCTTATGCGTGGGGCATCAACTCATCCACAACCAATCCTCCAACGAGTCTCGCCCCGGCATTTATTCGGGGATTCGACAATGTGGTGATCGGGGCCTCCCAAGCCGCCATTAATGCGGGTGCGCAGTCCCGGATTGACATCGGCAGGACGGACTTTCGTTATACTATTATCGAGGGGATTCATTTTAAGCTGCTGGTGGGAATCATGGGCTCTACAGCCCATCACGCCTGCATTAGGAATTGCGAGTCGAGCGAAACTCTCGGCTGCGCAATGGGCGTGGGTCCGTTTGAGGCAGGGACCATTCATGACATTGTTTTCTATAACAACCGGATCCACGACACGGCATATTGGGATTCCATCGATAGAGATTGGGATTATCACGGGATAGGAATAGATACCTATGGCAGGACTGCCGCGACATCACTGTACAACGTATGGGTGTTGGACAACACGTTTTATCATTGCAGCGGCGACTCGGTGCAAGTCAACGCAAGCACAGCTGGCCACGCCGCCCTTCACCATGTATACATCGGCCGAAACACAGCCTATGCCAATAGGCAGTCTGGCTTCTGGGTTAAACAGGCCAGTCATGTAATCATATCGCAAAACGTCATCCACACCATGACAGAGCACGGGCCACAACCGGGAAATGGCATTGGTTCCCAATATGGCTCCGATAATTTATGGATCATATTCAACGAAATATATGATTGTGCCTTTGGCATCAGACAGTCTGACACAGGCGCGGGTTTTGCGGATCATAACGCCTATTACGTTGGCAATTACATCCATGATGCGAATCAACTCAATGATAGCAGCCACTGGCAAAGCCCGTCGGGATGGGGGATCTCATTCTGGTCGGGTGGCCTTAACAGGCATGTGGTGGACAACACCATTGTCAATGTGTACGGCGGAATCGAAATGATACAGGCTGGGCCGGTGTACGGGAAAGGCAATCTGATCTACAACCTGAAGCCTAATGAATTCCCGCTGATATTCGGCACCTATCGCAGTCACATCGAATGCGGCGGAGATGGAGTCAATGTTGATTTCGTGAATTGTCTGCTCTATGGTAATGCCGGAGGGGCGTCACAGTTGGCCAGAGTCAAGTGGCTCGGGACGCAATATACCACTTTATCGTCCGCGCGAACCGCTCTCGGAAAGTTGGCAAATTGCGTCGAGGCTGCCCCACTGATGAACGGCGTTAAATTGCAGGCTAACAGCCCTGCAATTGATGCGGGAACGCAATCGGATGTGTATCAAAAGTTTCAGGATTTGTATGGGATTAACATCCGGCGGGGCTTTAACGGAGGCGTACGACCGTCCGGCGCGGGCTGGGATATCGGCGCGTGCGAATACGATCATGCGCCCATTCCCGCGCCGAAGGGATTCCGGCAGGAGCCCTTGCCTAGATGAACTGGAGTCGCATGAATCCGAAGGAGAACTCCGCCATGAAATCAGCCACTGCATACTTTACCGACGATACGGAACAGTTTGCAGCCAATTACAGGAGCAAGCCATCCTTCAATGATCGGCTTAATCTCTTTCAAGCGGCCGTCCAAAGATCCGCGCCCATTCCAGCGAAAGTATTGGACTTCGGCTGCGGCCCTGGGGTGATCGCAACCGCCGTATCGCGACAGGGTTACGATGTTCTTGGGACTGACGGTTCCGTGGGAATGGTGGAAAGATCAAACTCCGCCGCTACCGCTGCCGACCTGGATAATTTGCGATTCGAGTTGGTGAGTGCGACAACCGCAAAATTTCCCACGGAGCATTTCGACGTCATCATCTGCTCCAGCGTCATCGAGTACTTGTCGGAAGATATGGCTGTCCTTAGCCACCTGGTGGATTCTCTAAAGTTTGGGGGATCCCTGCTCGTGTCCGTTCCAAATGCTCGGAGTCTTATCGGGATTGCTGAACGGTCGGTTCGGTGTCTGCGCCGTTTCTGTCGGCTCGATATTGGACGACATTTTGATTATTCCCTCCGCCACTATTCGCCCACCCGGTTTGCCGCTCAGTTATCCTCGCTCGGCTTGGAGGTACAACGACGGACCTCCTTCGAGTTCCCCTTGTTTGGGCATGCGGGTGTTCGTCTCTCCCGAATTCACGCATTGGGCGCGATGATTCTCTTTGAGGCCAGGCGCACTCGGCTTCTGTGAATGATTGCCATCCCGGTTGCACAAAGCCGCCTATGCCAAAAATCGCCATGCGGGTCATTATCGTTCGTGATCGGGCCTCGTCAGGTGGTGGTATTCACAACTATTATCAGGCCGTGACAAGGCATCTCGGGGTGCGCCATCGGTTTGTCGATGTCGGCCGACCGCACAGCTATTACGGCACTGAAAGCCGCGGTTGGTTTGTCCGCATGCCAACGCCAGTGAGACTGGTCTGCGATTGGGTGACCCTTGTGGTCAAGATGATCGGATGGCCGGGACTCGTGCATTTGAACGCGTGCCTTGATCCTGTGGAACTGCGCTCGTTGCGACGCGATGCGGTGAATCTCTGCCTGGCCAAGCTGTTTCGTCGGCCGGTGATTGTTTTTTGGCGCGGTTGGGATAACGATGCCTGCGGAACTCCGGAGTTCCCTTGTGGGAACGGCGGTTGGATGAGCCGGGTCTATCGCTGGGCAGATGCTCATATCGTTCTCGCAAGTGACTTTAGGGATGACCTGAGGCGTTGGGGGTTCAATAGCCCGATTCATCTCCAAACCACCGTTGTGGCAGACTCCATTCTTGATGGCCTTGAGGCTGCGCATCCCGTTCGTGATGCTAGAGTGTTTAGATTGCTGTTCCTTTCGCGGGTTGAGGTGGCGAAGGGAGTCTTGGAATTGCTCGATGCCTTCGCCCTGCTCAATCAGCGCCAACCCGGGCGTTACCATCTCACCATCGCCGGGGACGGTCCGGATTTGGAACTTCTCAAGCAGAGGGCAGCGGTCCCTGGCTTGTCGAATATCGATTTTGCCGGTTATGTGGAAGGGCAACACAAGTATGGCTGCTACGCCGAAGCGGACGCCTTCTGTTTTCTGAGCTACACTGAAGGCATGCCCAACGCAGTGCTGGAGGCGATGGCGGCGGGACTGCCGTTGGTGTCGAGCGATGCCGGCGGTCTCAAGGACATCCTCGAGGAGGGGGTAACCGGTTACATCGTCGCGCAGGACCGCTCCAAAATGGTGGGTGAGAGGTTTGCGCCCGAGGATGTGGCCGAGCGGATCGGACGTCTGGCGGCCTCAGGGGAGGCGTGCCGGAGGATCGGAGGGCACAACCGGCAATACGCCCGGGAGCGGTTTTCGGCGACCAAGGTTGCATCAAGGCTAGAAGCGATTTACCGGGAAGTTCTCGGACTTTGACCGACAAACGATAATACTGGTGCAGACGCTGAGAAGCAATTGTTTCAGGTTGATGTCGCGTGCATGGCCCGAGAGAGTCACTGAGCGAGCGTCAATTAGATTGATCTGGAGGCGAGGTGAAAGGGGGTATCTTCGCTGCATCCGAAGAGGACACGTGGGTGATGGTCGGTAAAGAACGTTTGGTCCCACTCCTGTCCCATTGATAACTGTCAATATCTCCCTCAGCCATGTCACGCCCATCTATCGCCGGGCCCGGCACGGAGACACCGGTTCACGCGCCTGCCTGAATCTGGCCACCCGAGTTCGCTGTGCTGCCACAAATCGCCAACTTCCATGAACCCGATCCTCATGACCCAGCAGTGTTCCGAGCGCCACCAACCGGCTACCAAAATGCCTGTACCGCTCTTCGTTGACCTTGACGAGACCTTGATCCGGGTGGACTTGCTCGTCGAATCCGCCAGCCAATTGCTGTGTCGGAAGCCGTGGCTCGTGCTGCCATTGGCGGCGCAGGTGCTGGCGGGCGATCGTTCCCGCCTCAAGGACTGGCTGGCAGAACGAACGATGATCGATCCGACCCGACTGCCTTACCGACAAGAGGTCCTGGACCTGATTGCCAAGCGGCGGTCGGCGGGGGCGACGGTCGTGCTGGCCACCGCATCCCACCGCAAGCACGCCGAGGCGATCGCGGCACACCTCGGGTGCTTTGACCACGTGTTGGCCACCAACGGGGGACCCAACCTGAAGGCGGCGGCTAAACTGGCGGCCATTCGAAAGGAACTTGACCGGATTGGCGCCGACCGTTTTGACTATGTGGGCGACTGCGAGGCGGACTTACCGATCTTCCAGCACGCCGATCAGAGTTTCCTGTTCGGGCATTCCCACTCGTGGCCAGCACGCTGTCTTGCCCGACTGCCGGAAACACGCGTGATCGGCAACGAACCGCCCGATTGGCGGAACTACCTCCGCCAACTCCGCCCACACCAGTGGTCGAAGAACGCTCTTTTGCTGGTACCGCTGTTCCTGGCCCACAAGTGGCTGCACCCGGAGTTGCTCATGCCTGTTCTGTTAGCAATCGTCTGTTTTTGTCTTGCCGCTTCCGGGGTTTATGCGTTCAACGATTTCGTGGATGTGGAACGGGATCGGCGTCATCCGACCAAGCGCTTCCGTCCGCTAGCCGGCGGGACCATTCCCCTGTGGCAGGCACCGTTCATCGCGGCCGCGCTTCTCATGGCGGGCGTCGGCGGTGCTTTCTGGTTGCTCGGCCCGGCATTCGCACTGATCTTGGTGGGCTACGTCGTCATCAATGGAGCCTACAGTGGCGGACTGAAACGCAAACCGATCATCGATGTGGTGCTGCTCACCCTGATGTATGTCATTCGGATCCTCGCCGGTGGCGTGGCGGCGGACCTGCCCGTGACCGATTGGTTGCTCTCGTTCGGGCTCTTTTTCTTCCTTTCGCTAGCCTTCGGCAAACGCTATCAGGAACTGGCCGAAGCCAAGCTTGGGGACGATGCTCAGGGGCAGACGATTCGTGGCTATCAGGTGGGCGATTTGAGCCTCATCGAAAGCGCGGGCATCAGCTCGGGACTGGTAGCGGTGCTGGTGTTGGCGCTCTTCCTTCGCAGCCCGGACGTGACCGCGCTTTATCACAGCCCGAGACTCCTCTGGCTCCTTTGCCCGCTGATTCTCTACTGGTTGGGACGCTTCTGGATCGTCACGATCCGTGGCACGATGCACGACGATCCGGTTATCTTCGCACTGAAAGACCGCACCAGTTATGTAATCGGGTTGTTCATGGCGAGCATCGTACTTGCCGCTCATGCGTTCACCCTCTCATTCTAATATGAACTCGAATATGAACTCGATGAATACCACCGTGAACAAGAGCCAACTGAGCGGCTGGGGCGGTTACCGTCCCATCGAATGCCGGGTCGCGGCGCCCGCCTCACGCTCGGCATTGCGCCAGATGGTCGCGGACCGTCAAAGCCATCCCCGACTGCTCATGCGGGGACTCGGGCGGTCCTACGGAGACTCCGCCGTCGAACCGACTGGCACCGTGCTGCTCCAGAACAATCTGAACCGGGTGAGGTCATTCGATCACGCGACCGGGTTGCTCCGCTGCGAGGCGGGCGTAACGCTCGAGGACATCATTCACGTAGTGCTACCGCACGGGTGGTTCCTGCCGACGACCCCGGGGACCAAGTTCGTCACGCTGGGTGGCGCCATTGCGGCGGACGTGCATGGCAAGAACCACCATGTCGACGGCACCTTCGGTCGATGGGTCCAGCGGCTGAACCTGCTGCTGGCGGACGGTTCGGAGTGCGAGTGCAGCCCGCTGGAGCACCCGGAGCTGTTCTGGGCCACCATCGGCGGGATGGGCCTAACCGGGGTAATCGTCGAGGCGGAGTTGCAGTTGCGCCGCTGCCCCAGCGCCTACTACCACGTGAGCTACCGACGCTGCCGCAATCTCGATGCCACCCTCGAAGTGCTCGCCGAGACGGACAATTCGTTCACCTACTCGGTAGGCTGGATCGATTGCCTCGGCCGCGGTGACCGACTCGGGCGCTCGATCCTGATGCTCGGCAACGACGCCCAAGCCGGGGACTTGTCTGGCGAACTACGCGATCATCCGTTCCACGTCCCGCCAACACGTCGCAAACGGGTCCCGCTGTATTTTCCGAATTTTGCGCTCAACCGACTCTCGGTATCCGCCTTCAATTACCTCTACTATGCCGTCCATCCAGACCGCGAGGTGGTGGTCGACTACGACAGCTATTTCTATCCGCTCGATGGTATCCACGACTGGAACCGGATCTATGGCCGTCGAGGATTCGTCCAATATCAGGCACTCTTTCCGCAGGCGACGGCCGAACGCGGGCTCCGGCGGGCACTTGAGACACTCGCCGCCTTCGGTCTCGCTTCGTTTCTCGCCGTGATCAAGCGCAGTGGGCCCGCGAACCCTGCCCCCCTGTCGTATCTCTTCGATGGTTACACGCTGGCACTCGACATCCCAAACGTCGGGCCCCGCATGTTGGAGATGGCCCGCCAGCTCGATGACATCTTGCTCGCCGAAGGCGGCCGACTTTACCTCGCGAAGGATTCGCTGATGTCCCCCGACACCTTCCGGGCGATGTATCCACGACTCGGCCAATTCCTGTCCGTCAAGCGGTCCGTGGATCCCGATAACCGCTTCACGTCGGCCCAGGCGCGGCGTGTGGGCCTACTACCATCCTCATGAGGCAAACCTATCTCATTCTCGGTGCCACCTCGGGCATTGCCAAGGCAATCGCGCGAGCTCTTGCGCGGCACGGCCACGACCTCATCCTGGCAGGCCGATCCGCAGAGGAAGTCGCCCTCTCGGCGGCAGACCTCGAGGCCCGCTTCCAGATCCGCGCCAGGCCGCTCGAGTTCGACGCCACCCGCGCCGACCATGTGCTCGGCGTGCTTGCAGCCGCGATGGAGTGCAACGACGGCGATCTCCCCGAAGGAGTGGTGTTGGCTTATGGCGTGATGTTTCCCCAGTCGGAGAGCGAGGCCAATCTCGAGTGCTTGGCGCAAACCATAGAGGTTAACTTCGGCTCTGCGGCCAGGGTCCTACAGGCGTTCGGCAGCGCCTTTGCCCAACGCGGCAGCGGCGTCATCGTCGGCATCTCGTCGGTGGCCGGCGACCGCGGACGCGGCAGCAACTATCACTATGGCGCCTCGAAGGCCGCACTCACAGTGTTCCTCGACGGGATGCGACACCGCCTTCGTGCCTCAGGCGTCCACGTTTGCACCGTCCTCCCCGGGTTCGTCGCCACGCCGATGACTTACGGCATCGTCGACCCGGCCTCGCCCCTCTGCGCACAGCCCGAACAAGTCGCGCGGGATGTCCTCAAAGCGATTGATCGCAAGCGCGGTCGCGTTTACACGATTTGGTGGTGGCGGTGGATCATGACCGTCATCCGCCACCTGCCCGAAGCCGTGTTCCTGCGAACCAATCTCTGATGGGCGTGACCGGTGCGGACGTGTTCGGTGCCGGGAGCACCCATGTGGAGGCTCACAAGGATATCCTCGAGGAGGGGTATCCGGTTGAATCGCCGCGCAGGGCCGCTCCAAAATGGTGGGTGAGAGGTTTGCTCCCGAGGATGTGGCCGGGCGGATCGGACGACTGGCGACCTCTGGGAAAGCGTGCCGGAGGATCGGAGGGCACACCCGGCAACACGCTCGGGAGCGGTTTGCAGCGCCCAAGCTTACATCAGGGCTTCAAAGCAATTTACCGGCAAGTTCTCGAACTTTGGCCAACAATCGTTAATACAGATGCATACGTTGAGAAGCAATTGTTTCAGGTTGATCTCGCGGGCGTGGCCCGAGAGAGTGACTGAGCGGCGGGAGGAACGGGATGGCTTCGTCGATATCATCATGATCCACGGAGTGCATGATTCCTCGATGTTACACCACGGGCTTCCTCCGACGAGCAGTGCATCCCTCGAGTCGTTCCGGGCGAATCTTGAATCCCTCGCGAGGGTTCGTGAGGTGATCCGCCTATCGGAGGCGGTCGCGATCCTTGAGCAGGGTAACCGCCCTAAGAGGCGCTATGCAGTGCTGACCTTCGACGACAGTCTTGCGTGCACCAGTCGGGTTGCGATTTCAGAGGTGCTACGGGTGGGAATTTCCGCGACCGTGTTTGTGTCAACTGAGATTCTCGACACTGGCGAGCCATATTGGTGGCTTCGCCTCGATCATGCCTGGCGGCACGCCAAGGTCGAACACGCCCGTATCTCAGGACCGCAGGGCGAGACCGTGGTGATCCAGAGGGGGGATCACGCTTCGTTGGGCCGTGCCAAGAAGATCCTGCGGGCAATGCGAGCGGACCATCGGGATTGCGAGGTAAGGAGTGTCGAGCAAACCTACGGTGCACACTTGTCAGATCCCGCTACCGAGTATCCGTATGCGGAAGCGTTGACTTGGGCCGAGGTCCGTGGACTTGCGGCCGTGGGGATCGAGATTGGCTCACATACAGTCACTCATCCCAACCTCGAGCTACTAGCCCGGGATGAAGTCTTGCGGGAACTGGGGGAGTCCAAGGCGCGGATCGAACGGGAACTTTGCATGCCGTGCCCGAGTTTCTGCTATCCTTACGGCAAGTATTCGCCCGAGATGCCGGATCTTGTCCGCGAGGCGGGCTACAAGTGCGCGACGTCTACGATTTCCCCCGGACGGAATCTTGCCGGTCAGAATCCTTTCCTACTCCGGAGATACTCGATCACATCGGAGCCTTACAAACTCGGCTACGAACTTTCAGGTTTTCCAAGAATGCTAAGGAGTTGTGGCGGGCGGAGCTGAAGCGCACCAAATCAAGAGGACCACCGTGGGCTGCGTTTGGCTAATCACAGGAAAATAGCCAGCTGGTACTATCGGTTGACTACGTGGTCTTCGGCAATGGCAGTGGTGACGTGCGGCGGCACGTTACCAGACCAAGCGCGCGGATGGCGCGGATTTGAGTGGAGTTAGGCATGCCCTTGACGGTGCTTCTCCAGGTCAGGGAGTTTCCGGCCTGCGGGCGGGAGCGGACTTGACTGCTAGATTCGATGGGTTGCAATCCGGCCGAGGAGATCCGGGACTGGTTCCGTCGAGGCACAACAGCTTGACCCGGATATGGCGCTTAGGGGGACAATTTCACGACGCTTACGAAACATGCATAATGCGAGCAGATTACTGGTCAGGATCTTAAGCTGGTTCCGCCTGTCTCAAGCTTTGTTGGGTGGTCATCGGTACTACTCGCAATTTGAGCATCAATATTGCCCTGAAGATTTTCGGGCTTGTGGCGAGGGAACGGTCATATGCAAGGGGGTCTGCTTTCTTTCCACAAATCGAGTAACGATTGGAAAGTGTGCTTACATCGCGCCCGGATGCTATATCCATGCGGGCGGCGGATTTCATTTGGGTGACTATTCAGGCTTGGGCGCTGGAACGACTATAATTACAATAGAACACCATCACGCAGGAGCCGAAAGTATTCCATTTGGGGAGTTGAGGCTTGTCAAGCCGGTCTATATCGAGGATTATGTCTGGGTTGGAGCGAATGTGTCCATTCTTCCAGGTGTTAGAGTCGGGGAAGGGGCGATCTTGGGTCTTGGGAGTGTCGTGTCGAGGGATGTCCCAGCAATGGCCATTGTGATGGGAAATCCTGCTCAAGTCATTGGCCATCGCAATCAAAAGGCATTCGAACAATTGAAGGCTCAAGGAGCCGCAAGGTCGCCTGCGGAAAGATCCGACAAATTATGGATACCTCCGCTCACCCGCCGGAAATATGCCGCGATTCTGAAGGAATTCGGCTTTGATGAGCAGGATTATGTTGCCTATAAGCGTGGACCCGGCCATGACTAGAGTCCCCGAAACCGCCAACGTGTTGTCGTTAGGTCAAATTCTTCGACTTGCGACTTGCGACTTGCGACTTGGGTCTTGTCGTCTTGGGTCTGAGGCGAAGCCTCGCTAGTCATAGCATTCGCTGCACTACCTCCGGAACTCGGAAGATGCCGACAATTCCCAATCCTTACAGGCAGCGCACGCCGCTGCTCCTGCCGTCCGCCAGCGACTGGGTATCATCTGATCATAGGGTCCACTTCATCATGGATGCTGTTGTGGCGTTGGACTCGAGTCGGGTCCGGACCAACCACCGTGGCACCGGAATGGAAAATCGGCGATATTAGCACGAAAATGAACATCGCACAGACCCTATTATCCCGTGGTGAGGATGCCGCAGTGGCTTTGATTGGAAAAGACGCCAGCTTGACTTACCGGGAACTTCGGCACAACGTCGCCAGGCTGGCCGGAGGTCTGCTGGCGCGAGGACACTGCAAGGGTGCCCGCATCGGGATTTGTTCTGAAAACAACTTCTTCTTTGTGACAGGCTATCTGGGGATCCTGCGTGCTGGCCTGGTCGCGGTGCCCTTTCAGGCCGAGATCACGGAAAACACATTTGGGAGGATTGTCGCTGACGCGGGCATCACGGAGGTACTGGTATCAAGGCGTTCCCTGAACCGACTCCGGCCATGGGCCAAGGCGGCTGGGGTAATCTTCCTGACCGAAGCGGAGATGGAGACTTCTTCTGGCGATCCGCCCCAACGGATGCCCGACATGGAACCGGGCGATTTGGCCGCCCTGATGTTTACCTCAGGATCAACGGGTGAACCCAAAGGTGTCATGGTTAGCCACAGCAACATCGACTGCAATACGAGGGACATCATTGCCTATATGGGTTTGACGGCGAATGACAGAGTTATGGTGGTCCTGCCGTTCCACTACTGCTTTGGCGCGTCGTTGCTGCACACCCATCTGATGGCTGGCGGATCAATGGTGCTGAATAATGAGTTCATGTACCCGGAAACGGTGATGAAGGAGATGCAGGAAAAGGAATGCACCGGTCTCGCTGGAGTTCCCTCCACCTATCAGATCCTGCTGCGCAAATCGCGTTTCCGCGAGCTGGCGTTTCCCAAGTTGCGCTGGCTCCAGCAGGCCGGAGGAAGACTGCCGGATCCATACATCCGGGAGATTCTCCAGTCATTTCCCGCGATTCGGTACTATCTGATGTACGGCCAAACCGAGGCAACAGCGCGCTTGAGCTATCTGCCACCCGAGCGGTTGCCCGACAAGCTTGGCTCGATCGGCATGGGATTGCCATCGACTCATCTGGAAGTGCTGAAGCCGGACGGTTCACCCGTCATGCCGGGTTCCAACGAGACGGGAGAAATCGTCGCAAGCGGCACCAACATCACTCAGGGCTACTGGAATGATCCGGTGGAAACCGCCAGACATTTCAGGAACGGGAAACTCCACACGGGCGACCTTGCACGGGTGGACGTGGATGGTTTCATCTTCATCGTGGAGCGGGATCGCGATTTCATCAAGTCCGGCGGAACCAGGGTCAGCTCCAAGGAAGTGCTAGACATCATTGCGGAAATGCCAGCGGTGGTGGAAGCCGCCGTTGTGGGGTTCCCGCACGACCTGCTAGGCGAAGCGATTCATGCCTTTGTGGTGGTCGCACGCGGCGCGGATCTCGTGCCCGACGATGTGCATGCCCATTGCCGCCGCCGGCTACCGACTAACAAGGTGCCCGAGAAGGTGGTTTTCATTGACAACATGCCCCACAACAGCTCTGGAAAGGTGTTGAAATCCAAGTTAATGGAGATAGACTGGCAAGCCTGAACCCCTTATCGTGAGACACTACGTACTCTGGATTGCAATGGTGCTCGTACCGGTGGCAGGCACTATTGTCTTGCTATTGCCGGTCGGCGAAATTAATGACGCCTGTATGTCTGTGATTGAACATCCGGTGAGGGCCAAGGCACTTGATCTGTCGAGCTATCCTGAGGGAACCCCGGAGCGACCGGTTCATCTTCTGTTCATGCACCACTCCTGCGGCGGGCAGTTGCTGGCCGCGCCAGGGCCGGACGTTGGCACCAACTCCATACACAGCACGCACCCCAACGGTGGCGGTTTACGGGCGCGTCTGGAAAATGCCTCCTATCTGGTTCACGAGGCCTCCTATGATAGCCGGATCGGCCAGGCGACGGACATCTTCGACTGGCCACCCAAGTTCCGCGACCGGATGGCCGACATACTGGCCTGCGATTCACAGGACCTCCGCCATACCAATGGACGCCGCAACCAAATCGTGGTTTTCAAGTCATGCTTTCCTAACAACGTCTTTCGTTCCGAAGGCCACGCGCCCGGCAAAGCGGAGGGGCCCGACCTGACCGTATGGAATGCCAAGGCGGCCTACGCGGCGCTGCTGCCTGAATTCGCGAAACACCCAGATGTCCTCTTCGTCTGTGTGACGGCCCCGCCGCTGGCCCCGAAATCGGCGCCGAAGCCTCTTTGGCGGCAACTAGTGAGCATGGTGCGAGGGCCTGCATATGACGCCGTCGAAGCCGCCCGGTTGGCCCGGGAGTTCAACAACTGGTTGGTTGACCAGAATGGCTGGCTGAACACCAGTACACTGACCAATGTGGTGATCTTCGACTATTATGATATTCTGACGGGTGAGGGAGTATCCAATGTGTCTGTTTATCCCACTGGAGACGGTTTTGACAGCCACCCGAGCTCGGCAGGAAATCAACGAGCAGCCGAGGCATTCGAACGCTTCCTCAACAGGGCAGTGCGACGGGCTGGCATCACCCCTTGATAGTTGGAAGCTAAGGGCAGAACAACGTGGCGAACGAACATAACAAGAAGGGCATAATCAAATGAATCATCTTGATGACATACGAAATTTCGTGGTGATGACCTTCCTATTTGGCGACCCGGTTCCCCTGCTGGATGATGCATCCCTCATGGACAGCGGCATTATCGATTCGACCGGCATCCTCGAACTCATTACTTTCATGGAAACCACCTACCATGTGACGATCGAGAACGAAGAGATGATTCCCGACAACCTCGACAGCATGAGCAGGCTCGCCCGGTTCCTAGCCATGAAACTTGGTAGTACCGCCGCCGTCGCACAAACACCAGTATAGGGAGGCACTCAACCGTCATGAGCACACCAACATTTTCCGCGGACCTGTTGAAGGTCGACTGCGCCCGCGAGGCCGACAGAATCACGGTTGTGCTGCGCGAACACGTCCTGCGCCACTTCAAGAAAAAAGGCGTCGTGGTAGCCCTGTCCGGCGGCATCGACAGCAGCGTTGTTGGTGCGCTTGCAGTTCGGGCCTTTGGCCGTGAGCGCGTATTTGGCCTGCTCATGCCAGAGCGGGATTCTTCGCCGGCAACGTTGGCGCTGAGCCGGCACTTGGCCCATCACCTCGGCATCGAATTTGTTCACGAAGACATCACTGGCATTCTCGACGCCGTCGGCTGCTACCACCGGCGGGACGAAGCCATCAGGCTCGTGTGCCCCGAATACAGCTCTGGATGGAAATCGAAAATCGTACTGCCCAAGGTGCTGGAGGATGACCAGTACCGCATTTTCTCCCTCGTGGCGGAATCGCCCGCCGGCGAGCGTTCGGAAGTGCGTCTGACCCTGGCAGCCTATCTCGGGATCGTGGCAGCCACCAATTTCAAACAGCGCACGCGCAAGATGCTGGAGTATTACCACGCCGACAGACTGAACTATGCGGTCACGGGCACGCCCAACCGGCTAGAATATGACCAAGGGTTCTTCGTCAAACTGGGCGACGGCGCGGCCGACATCAAGCCCATCGCCCACCTCTACAAGTCGCAGGTTTACCAGATGGCGGAGTTTCTCCAACTGCCGGAAAACATTCGAAACCGGCCGCCCACCACCGACACCTATTCGCTGCCGCAAAACCAGGAGGAGTTCTACTTCTGCCTGCCGTACGACAAGATGGACTTGGTGCTGTTAGGCAGGAACCATGGGGCCTCTGCAGCCGAGGTTGGAGGCACCATGGATTTGCCAGCCGAGCAGATCGAACGCGTCTATCGGGACATTGAATCGAAGCGGCGCATGGCAGCATATCTCGGCGCGCCCCCCGTTCTTGTCGAACCCATTTCAGCCGTATACTAACATCATGTGTGGCATCGCTGGCGTATTCAACCGGGCTTCTGGCAAACCGCCTAACGAGGACCAGCTTCGCCGGATGCTGGCCATGATCAGCCACCGCGGACCTGACGATTTCGGCATACTCCTCGATGGGCCGGTCGGATTGGGCAATGCTCGCCTGAGTATCATTGACTTGAGTGGCGGCCACCAACCCATTGCCAACGAAGACGGGACTTTGTGGGTGGTCTTCAACGGCGAGATCTTCAATTACGTCGAACTGCGCCTGGAACTCGAGGCGCTTGGACATCGGTTTACCACCGAATCGGATACCGAGGTGCTGGTGCATCTTTACGAAGAGTACGGTCCGCAATGCCTGTCCCGTCTCAATGGGCAGTTCGCCTTCGCGATCTGGAATGCACGCGACGAGTCGCTCTTTCTGGCCCGGGATCGACTCGGGGTGCGACCCGTATTCTACACGATGCGCGATGGCGACCTTCTGTTCGGATCGGAGATCAAGGCGATTTTGGCTGATCCGCGGGTGCGCGCGGAGATTGACCCGGTCACGCTGGATCAGATCTTCACCTTCTGGAGCCCACTCTCACCGCGCACGATTTTCAAGGGGGTTGAGGAATTGCCGCCCGGACACTATCTCCTTGCCCGGCGGAACGAATTCACCGTCCGCCGGTACTGGGAAATCGATTTTCCAGACGCCTACGAACCGGTCCCGACCCAGCCAAGGAGTTTCAACGACTATTTTGAAGAGTTCTCTAACCTGTTGGTGGATGCCGCGCGTATCTGCCTGCGGGCGGACGTCCCGGTGGGGGCCTACCTGAGCGGCGGGCTGGATTCATCGGTCATCGCCTCCATCATCCAGAATCACACCAGCAATCGGCTGCACACGTTTTCCATCGCCTTCAATGACACGAATTTCGACGAAAGCCTTTTCCAACGCCAGATGGCGAACTTCCTAGGTACAGGGCATCGGGTGGTCGAGGCAACTCATGAGGATATCGGTCGCGTGTTCCCCGAGGTGATTTGGCACTCCGAGACGCCGCTGATGCGCACCTCGCCCGCGCCAATGTTCATGCTGTCCAAGTTGGTGCGGGAATGTGGCTACAAGGTCGTGCTCACGGGGGAGGGGGCCGATGAGTTCCTGGCTGGCTATGATATTTTCAAAGAGGCCAAAGTGCGTCGCTTCTGGGCACGTCAACCAGGATCCAAGTGGCGACCGCGGCTTTTCCAGCGGCTTTATCCTGACGTTGCTGGGCTGGGACAGGGCCATCCCGCCTTGCTGGCCGCCTTTTTCCAAGGCGCATTGACCGAACTGGACCTGCCATACTACTCACACGCCATCCGCTGGCGAAATAACCGTCGTGCTTGCCGCTTCTTCTCGCCAACCGTTCGGGCCGAACTGGCCCGCCAATCGGTCGCCGCTCTGGACCAGGTTGTCTATCCGCCGCAATTTGCCCGCTGGGGTTCGCTGGAGCGGGCTCAATTCCTCGAAATTTCTATTTTCCTTTCGCAATACCTACTGGCCGCTCAGGGTGATCGCGTGGCCATGGCCCACTCCATCGAGGGCCGTTATCCCTTCTTGGATGTGCGCGTTGTCGAATTCTGCAATCGCCTGCCCTCAAACCTCAAACTGCGAGGCCTGACAGAAAAATTCCTGCTGAAGCAAATCGGCCGGAAATATCTGCCACGGGAGATATGGCAACGCCCCAAGCGCCCCTACCGCGCACCTATCCACCGCAGCTTCTTCAATGCGCAGACCGAGGGATACGTGCGCGAACTGCTGTCCCCGGAGCAAGTCGCCCGGACCGGATGGTTCGACCCGGCGGCGGTGGGCCAACTGGTCGCCAAGGCCCAGCAAAAAAATACAATTGGAGAAACCGGCGATATGGCGTTGGTGGGCATCATTTCCACACAACTTCTCCACCATCATTTTATCGACCACTTCCCGACACCACCGCCACTGCCGACTGACCGGTTAGTGAAAGTCTGCCGCGGACCTTTCCGTTAGAGACAAATTAGTGTATTCCGCATCCGGCGGCGGCACTGCGGCCGGGCATCAGGGACTTTGAACGCGCAGGTGTTGTACGATGTCGAACAACGAGGGGCGTTTGCTCCAGGCATACCATCTCGGTGGTGGCGGATAGTTTGCCGTGCCCCGCGGCCATCTCTAACTAATCACCTCGAGAACTTTGATATGACAAGCAAGCGGCAATTGCTAATCACCGTCGACTATGAGGTTTTCGGCAACGGGAGTGGTGACGTGCGCCGGCACATGGTGGAGCCGACGGAGCGGCTGGAGCGGAGCTGCGAGAAGTTTGGGGTGCCATTGACAGTGTTCTTCGAGGTCGAGGAATTTCTGGCGTTTGAGCGCGAGCGGAAAGAGCTGATAAAGACGTTAGGTTACGATCCGGCGGAGGAGTTGCGGGCCCAGGCGGTTGACCTAGTGAAGCGAAGGCACGATCTTCAACTTCACCTGCACCCCGAGTGGGTGGGGGCGGTCTTTAAGGACGGGCATTGGCGCTTGCGGCCGGACAGGCGGACCGTGGACAGCCTGTTTGAGACGCAGGAGGAGGTTAGCGCTTTCATCCGCGAGCGTAAGGCGGTGATCGATGGTCTGTATGAGGAAGCCGGAAGCAAGCAACGGGTAAAGGCCTACCGGGCCGGGGCATTCTGCGCGCAACCAGGAGGCAAGCTGTTGCGGGCGCTGGCGGAGAACGGAATCGTGATCGACAGCTCGCTTGTCAAGGGAATGGTGCGCAAGGACGGGCATGCGCAGTTGGATTTCACGGGGGCTCCGGCGGACCGACGTCACTGGCGTGTTGCCGCAGATGTCGCGGTCGAGGACAACACCGGGCCGGTGATCGAAATTCCTATCTATTCGCGAATGGGTCGGCGGATCCAGCAGCTGACGCCACGGCGTTTGATGGCAAAATTCTCCAGCGACGTCCCCAAGAACAAGCAGCGGGAGATGGTGAGCCAGCTCGGCATGGGCCGGACGCCGCGCAGTGTCCTGCGCTTTCTGGCTCAGCGCCTCCCTATCAAGCTGGATTTCCATAACATGTCGTCGCGGCAGATGCTTCACTGGATCCGGAGCGCGCCACCAGCCCCGGAGGTCGATCTCGACGTGATCGTGCTGATCGGCCACAGCAAGGAGCACCGGGACGATGCGGAGTTCGAGCGCTTCCTGGCCGCAGTGGCGGCCGACCCGGCGCTTGAGGTGGTATCGATGAGTCAGATCGCGGAGATGTTAGAGAAGCGCGCGATGAGTTACCCACTCTGAAAGCACAGCCATCACACCGGCATGAGTCCCTACGAAATAAGGAAGCAGGATCTAATCGCATCACCCAGGACCTGGCTGGTGACGGGCGTCGCCGGATTTATTGGTTCGAACTTGCTGCTCGAGCTGCTCCGCTGTGGCCAGCGTGTGATAGGAATCGACAATCTTTCGACCGGGTATCGTCGCAATCTCGGCGAGGTGAGGGATGAGGTGGGGTGTGCCAGTTGGGCGAATTTCAGCTGGGTCGAGGCGGACATCACCGACCGGGAAACGTGTCGGAAGGCATGCATCGGAGTTGATTTCGTGCTGCACCAAGCGGCCTTGGGATCGGTCCCCCGTTCGATCGCGCATCCGGAGATCACCCATCACCACAATGTGACGGGTTTTGTAACGATGCTGCTGGAAGCCAAGGAGGCCGGAGTCAAGCGCTTCGTCTATGCGTCTAGCAGTTCTGTGTATGGGGATCATCCCGGGCTGCCGAAAGTCGAGGAGCAGGTTGGGGAGTGTCTTTCTCCGTACGCAGTCTCCAAGAAAACGAATGAATTGTATGCGGCCGTTTTCTCGAAATGCTATGGGATCGAATGCATCGGGTTGCGCTACTTCAATGTATTCGGTCCGCGACAGGACCCGCAAGGGCCGTATGCTGCGGTGATTCCGAAGTGGATTGATGCGATGTTGCATGGGGTACCGGTGGTGATCCATGGCGACGGTGAAACCAGCCGGGACTTCTGCTACGTCGAGAACGTGGTGCAGGCAAACCTGCTGGCCGCCACGGCCCGTGATCCAGAGGCCCTGAACACCGTCTATAACGTGTCTGCCGGTGGCCGGACCACGCTCAACGAACTTTACGGAATGTTGACGGGACGCCTGATAGAGGAGCGGCCGGATCTGGTGGATTCGGCCCCGGTTTACGACGACTTCCGGCCCGGCGACATCCGCCACTCGAACGCCGACATCGGCAAGGCCCGGCGTTTGCTCGGGTATCAGCCGACGCATCAAATCGCTGCCGGACTGGATGCCGGACTGGGGTGGTATCTGGGGGACTTGGTTGCGACGTGAGAGGTCGGGAGTCGGAAAATCGAACCTGCGGGCACCTCTCTTGCCGCCTCCTGACTCCCGACCCCCGCCTTCCGTCTTCCGACCTCACATCTGTGGGTTTCCATTCCTTGGTGGGCGGGACGCCCACGCTCCTTGACCTCCGACATCCTGCCACCGTCTTCACATGATTCCCTCTGATTCCTTGGCCGCGGCCTGTGATCGCTTCCTCGCCTGGCTCGATAGGGCGGGCTACGAGAGCTACGACCCCTATGATATCTGGGGGGGGCGCTATGGTTTGTGGTCGAGGAAAGTGTATTACGCGAAGGGCCGGTTGGCAATTCCGCTGGTGGCACCGCTGGTGGCCATGGATCTGATTTGTCCGGCGCTGCGGGGCCTGTTCGTCGGCAAGGCGCGCTTCGCGACAGCCGACGCGCAACTCCTGCTGGGCCTGTTGAATCTTCATCAAATATCGGGCGGGAGCAACCATCTCGAGCGGGCAGTAGCGCTGGGCGAGGAAATCATGGCCTACTCGATCCCTGGCTACCGAGGCCCGTGCTGGGGCTACCCATTCGACTGGCAAAACAACAACAACGCGGTCTGGCCGAAGCACACACCGTATATCACATGCACGCCCTATTGCTATGAGGCCTATCTCGGTCTGCTTGAGGCTACGGGCGATCCGAAGTACCGTGAGTGGGTGGCAGGGATAGCGGAGTTTGTCCACGGCGATTTGAAAGATATTCCGACTGGACCAAACTCCGCAGCGGGAAGCTACTCGCCGTTCGACAACCGCCAGGTGGTCAATGCGAGCGGCTATCGGGCCTATGTGCTGGCGGAAGCAGGGAAGCGCTTCGGCCGGCAGGATTATCTGGAGGCGTCGAGGCGCAATCTGAACTTTGTGCTCGAATCCCAGGCAACGGATGGATCGTGGATGTATGCAATGAATGAGACAAAGAGTTATATTGACAACTTCCATACTTGCTTCAACCTGAAGAACCTGTTCAAGATCCACCGGATCGATCCGGACGCTCGAATCGAGGCTTCGATTCGGCGCGGCTTCGATTATTATCGGCAGCACCTCATTGATGCCTGGGGCAATCCCAGGCCCTTTGCGGTCAAGCCTCGGTTGCAACTCGCGAAACTTGAAATGTATGATTTTGCCGAGGGGATCACGCACGGGGCCTTGATCGGAGACATCATTCCGGAGGCGGGTGAGTTGGCGCGGAGTCTCGCGTCCAAGCTGATTCAAGAGCACCAACTGCCAGACGGTCACTTTGTGACGCGGGTCTTCCGCGGCGGATTCCGCCATCGTTTCCCGTTTTTACGCTGGCCCCAGGCGCAGTTGTTTTATGCGCTGACGAATTTGTTGAAGACAGAAGACCCGGGACACAAGACGGCAGAACACAAGACGCAAGACAAGAGGGGCACGGGCGGTTCGCCCGTGTGAAAAAAGATACAAGCACAAAGAAGGATACCCATGGATGGCAGGGCGTGGCCGCCGTGCCACGCCGGCTTGTCAGCAACCGCAACGTGAGAGACGTGTCGAATGAGAAATCACCCCTGTCCCCCGTCCCTGGAACAATGACAAGTTCGGCTAACGCTCCAGTGCAGCGGTGTTGCAGACTGATGCGGCAGAAACATCTGTGGATTCCCACCTGGCGCGGTTGGCTGCTGCTGGTGGCATTGTGCGTCCTTGGTGGCTACGGCGGACTGCGCAGGATTCATCCGTTTCTGGCGCCCGATCGACCGGTTGCATCCGACATTCTGGTGGTAGAGGGATGGGTTCCAGATTATGCGCTGAAGCGCGGCCTGGATCTCTCCGCGACATGGAAGTCACGCTATCTGTTGTTAACCGGCGGCACGGTAAAAGGCGCAGTGAATCCGGAACTTGGCGATACCTATGCCCGCCTGGCGATGCTTCGGCTGCAGCGACTCGGCGGCGATCTGCGGCACGTTCAGTCCGTGCCATCGCCGGAACTGACGCCAGGACCAGTGCGCGACCGGACCTATGCCGAAGCTCTTGCCGTCAAGAAATGGCTGAAGGACCAGAGGGTGAGCGTACGCTCCATCAATGTTTTGACGGTCGGACCCCATGCCCGCCGCAGCCGCCTTCTGTTCCAGAAGGCCTTCGGCCCGCATGTCCAGATCGGTGTAATCTCAATCCAGAACCTGGAGTATGATCCACGCGTCTGGTGGCGATTCAGTGAAGGCGTCAAGGAAGTACTCAGCGAAGGAGCCGCTTACTTCTATTCCAGATTCCTGTTTCATCCCGGCTGATTGGTGATTGCAGATCGTGGATTTGTGAGGTTCGCTTGAAGATGCCCTTCGCTCCAAACAAGCCCACCTCAACACTCCACTATCCACTATCCACTATCCACTATCCACTATCCACTATCCACTAGCACCATGAAAACAGCCATTATCGGTCTCGGTTATGTCGGCCTTCCCCTATCGCTTCAATTCGCCCGCTGCGGCGTCGAGGTACTCGGCCTCGATGTCGATTCTAGCAAGATCAATGCCCTCCGCGCCGGTCGGAGTTATATTCACCACATTCCTGACGAGGAAATCGCCAAACTTGTGAGCGAGGGACACTTTTCCGCAACGACGGATTTCAGCCGGGTGGCGGAGGTCGCAGCGGTGATCATTTGCGTGCCGACCCCGCTGAACGCGAACCGCGAGCCGGATATTTCCTACGTCCTGAAATCCGGGGAAGCAATCGCACCTCACATAAGGAAGGGAACAGTGGTGGTGCTGGAGTCCACCACCTATCCGGGGACAACCGATGAAGATCTGCGGACGGTACTTGAGGCTGGGTCAGGGTTGGTGGCAGGGGTGGATTTCCATCTGGCCTTCTCGCCGGAGCGCGAGGATCCGGGCAATCCTCAGAGCGTGGTGGCGGACATTCCGAAGGTAATCGGAGGCTACACCCCGACCTGCCTTGAGAAGGCCATAAGTCTTTATAGCAGGGCAATACGCCACTTGGTGCCGGTCTCCTCGTGCCGGGCGGCCGAGGCTACCAAACTGCTGGAAAACATCTTCCGCAGTGTCAACATCGCGCTGGTCAATGAATTGAAGCAGGTCTATGCGGCGATGGACATTGACCTCTGGGAGGTAATCGAGGCGGCCAAGACCAAGCCGTTCGGCTTCATGGCATTCTATCCGGGCCCGGGCCTGGGCGGGCACTGCATCCCGATCGATCCGTTTTACCTGACCTGGAAAGCCCGTGAATATGATCAAGCCACACGTTTCATCGAACTGGCCGGGGAGGTAAACACCGCCATGCCGAAGCATGTCATCGAGTGTGTGGCCGCGGCGCTCAATGCATCCTGCAAGTCGGTGAACGGTTCGCGGGTGCTCGTCGTCGGCCTGGCCTACAAGCCGAACGTGGATGACGACCGGGAGTCACCGAGTTACAAGCTACTGGAAATTCTCGCGGAGCGGGGTGCTGACGTGGCTTATCACGATCCCTACGTGCCGGTGATCAAGCCGTCGCGCGAGCACGCACACTGGGCCGGCACAAAATCGGTGGTGTGGGATGAGTCGACGATCTGCTCTTTTGATCTGGTCCTGATCAGCACCGCCCACGCCTGCATCGACTATACGCAACTCGGACGGTGGGCGCGCTGCATCGTCGATACGCGCAACGCGATGAAAGGCATCGAAGCGACCTCTGGCCGGATCTGGAAGGCCTGAGGGGTTTTGGATTTGACCGATGATTATTGATGTACCCTTGAAAGCGAGCCTTCGCCCTATGCAAGCCCGCCAACAAAAATCCACATCCGTCACGCCATTCCGCAGCCCCTCTCCCCCTGTTCAAGAGTTGTTCCGGGCGCTGCGAAATCCCCCCGACACACACCATGGAAGAAAGACACATATCACCAGAATCTGAGATTACCCTCGGACCGCTCGATGTTGATGCAACCGCGGCCTGGTGGTCGGACCGCAGGCTGATCGGCTATTTCCTGTATGTGGGGATCCTGTCGCTGGCGTGCTGCGGGCCACTGGTTGAACTGACCCGCTACGCACTGAAGGAGGAACTTCACTCGCACATTCTGCTGATCCCGCTGATCTCCATCTATCTGGCGGCACTCAAGCTGGACTCGCTGCCGCGGGATCGGCGCGGTTCCGTGGCCGGAGCGGTGGGCGGGACTTTGATCCTTACGCTTGCGGCCGCCTCCTTGTTTCTCGGACCCGTGCTAGCAGGTGCCGCGGCATGGAGTCACAATGACGCGATGACCCAAGTGGCGGCTTGTTATGCGCTGCTGTTGGTGGCCGGCGGCTTTGCGTTCCTCGGGGTATCTTGGATGCGCTTGCTTGCTTTCCCCTTCGCCTTCCTGATGTTCATCGTGCCGCTGCCGGACATCGCCGTGGGGTACTTTGAAGACTTGCTGATGCGGGCCTCGGCTTGGTTGGCCCATGTCCTGTTCCAGTGGACGGGCACGCCGGTCTTCCGCAACGAGCAGGTAATGGAACTGCCCGGCATGACGCTCGAGGTGGCACGCAATTGCAGCGGAATCCGCTCTTCTTTGGTGCTGTTGATCACCAGTCTGATTGCCTCCTATCTGTTCCTTTCCTCCTCGTGGCACCGAGCCCTGCTCTTGGCGATGGTGATTCCACTGGGAATTGTCCGCAACGCCATCCGGGTGCTCGTCATCGGACTGCTCTGTGTCCGTCACGGACCGCAGATGATCGACAGCTGGATCCACCACCGCGGCGGCCCCTTGTTTTTTGCTGTCTCTCTGGCCCCGCTGTTCTTGGCAGCCGCATGGTTCCGCCGACGTGAAACGCGTGCCGCGCGGAGGGATTGAATGGCGAATGTTGATCTTTGATTGAGGATGCAAGCTTGCCTCGTGCCAATGCCCGTCCTCAGACTCACTTCGCTAATCAACATTCGTAAACCAGCAATCGTCAGTCGGCAATCAATCTCTCCGTCATCTATCATCTATCATCTGTCCTCCGACCTCCGACCTCCGACCTCCGACCTCCGACCTCCGACCTCCGACCTCCGACCTCTGACCTCTGATTACCTATTCAAATACCATGATCCGCCTCCGCCATAAATTTCTAATCCAGGGGTTTCGTATTTTCGACCAGTTGGCCATGGTCGGAGTTTTCGTGCTGCTGGTGGGATGGATCGAGGCGAGGGGGAACTTCGGGTTTATCAGAAAAGTTCTGGAGAAGAGCTACGAGGGATACGAAGGGCTCGCAATGGTTGGAGTGCTTTTGGGCTGGTTCTTCATCTTCAACAAGCTGGTCCACTACCACGCGAACCGGTTCACGACGCTGAAAAGCCAGGCGATTGAGATTGCCAAGGCGATGACAGTCACCAGCCTGCTGCTGCTGCTGGTCGGCGCGATGTTCTACATCCAGATGGTGACTCCATTGATAGTGTCGTTGTTCTTGCTCAGTTCTACAGCGCTGCTGATCGGCAGCCGGGTCGTGGTGCGGGCATTGCTGAGGACCCTGAGGCGAAGCGGGCGCAATGCTCGCCACCTCCTGATCATCGGCGAGACGGCCAAGGCGTTTGATCTGGCGGATCGGATCGAGTCCCGGCGGGAGCTTGGATATGAAATTGAAGGATTCCTCTTCGAGGATGATGGCGGCGGCGCCGGGCATCTGGGGCGGATCGAGGCCCGCTGGAAAGTCTTGGGTCCGGTGGCCGGCCTGCGACACCTGTTGAAGAAGGGCGTGATCGATGAAGTGATGTTCTGCCTGCCGCTGCGGGACAACTTTCCGCTGGCCTGCGACGTGGTTGGGCTTTGCAACGACCTCGGCGTGGTGGTGCGCCTGGTGCCTGAGCTAGGGAATGTGCAGATGCTGTCGCAAGCCCAGGTGGAGGATTTTGAAGGCGACCAGATGGTGACATTCTTCCGGGAAAACCTGCTGTTCCAGTTGTTCGCCAAGCGGCTGATGGATCTCTTCGGCTCGGCCGTGTTGCTGGTTCTGCTAAGTCCCCTGCTGCTGGTGACAGCAGCGGCGGTAAAGTTCACGAGTCCCGGCCCGGTGTTCTTCGGCCAGGAGCGGATCGGCATGAATAAGCGCAGGTTCCGATTGTTGAAGTTCCGCTCAATGGTGGTGGATGCGGAAGAGCGGAAAAAGGCCTTGGCGCACCTCAATGAGATGAATGGGCCGGCCTTCAAGATCCGCAAGGACCCGCGGACCACCCCGGTCGGGGCGATTCTGCGCAAGCTCAGCATTGACGAATTGCCGCAGCTGATCAATGTGCTCAAGGGTGAAATGAGCTTGGTTGGGCCGCGCCCTCCGCTGTTGAGCGAAGTGGATCTTTATGACTGGAGAGATCGCCGTCGACTCTCGATCAAGCCCGGGATTACCTGTCTGTGGCAGATCAGCGGCCGCAACGAACTAACCTTTGAAGAATGGATGATCCTCGACTGCAAATATATCGATAACTGGTCGGTTTGGCTCGATCTAAAGATCCTGCTGATGACCATTCCAGTGGTCATATTTGGCAAGGGCGCCTCGTAGAAGATGCAAGATAGTGAATCGGTGATACGTGCCTGAAGATGAGCCAGCGTCATGCGAGCTCCCATCCACTATCCACTATCCGCGATCGCCGATCACCGATCACCGATCACCGATCATCAGTCCGATATGAACATCACCGCAAGGAGGCGCGTTGTATTCCTGGGCTGTCCTGTGGACTGCCTGACGAGTGACGCACTGCTCGCTGAACTGACGGAATCAATCCGCAGCTGGCAACCGGCGAAAGTCATTCAGTTTATCAACGCCAACAAGGTGGCGATGGTCGGAAAAGAACCGTGGATGGGCGAACTTCTCGAGCGGGCGGATTATGTGCTCGCCGACGGCCAACCGATGCTGCCGCTGGCGGCCATGCTGGGAATGCACATCCCGGAGCGCATCGATGGTATCGGTCTGATGCATAAGCTGCTGATGCTGGCCGACCGTGAGGGCTTCTCTGTCTATCTGCTAGGAGCCAAGCCGGAGATCGTCCTGGAGTGCGTGCGGCGGATCGGACTTAATTTCCCCCGGGCGAGGATTGCGGGCCACCGCAACGGCTATTTCACCGAGCAGGAAATTCCCGGTATTGCCGCCGCGATTCGGGCCACGGCTCCGGATTTACTCTTTCTCGGCATGGGCTCCCCGATGAAAGAGCGGCTTGCCGACGAGTGGAAGGAGCAACTCGGGGCCCGGGTTATTCAGGGTGTCGGCGGGAGTTTCGATGTGATGGCCGGCATGGTAAAGCGCGCGCCCCGGTGGATGCAACGCGGCGGCATCGAATGGTTTTACCGGGTGTTGCAAGAACCCCGCCGGATGTTCTGGCGCTATGTGAAGACCAATGGCACCTGTCTCTGGATTTTTCTGAAAGCTTTCGCAGACCGGTGGTTGCTTCCGCACCGACAGCGCCGAATCCACCAGAACCGAATGCCCCCCCCCCCCTGAGTCCCTCTAGTCATTCAATGGGCCCGCCTTCAGGGGCGATCCCTGCTGGCGAGGAGGTAGATGCTCCATTGAGACTTCCGCTGCTTGTGGCACTCACGGTTTCGTGAACCGCAGGGCAATGAAACGCCGCGCCGGATTGCCCGACGTCAGCGGATCGATCGCCCGCATCGTCTGCACCGGCCCGTCGGCAACCATTTCCAAGAGACAAGGATTCCAGTGGATCAGGTCGTCGGATGACGCGGCGGCGTACAGCACATCCGGCAATCCTGCAGGCCGCTCGAATGTTAGAACGAGGCCGGCGCTGTTCTTCACCGCGGTCAATGGCGGCGTGAAGGCAAGCGGACTGGTGCCCAAAGCATATTCGGCCAAATTGACCAACCCGTCCCGATCCGGATCCGCGTCGTCGGCCGCCTGACCCGCGGTGATCTGTTCGGGGCTGAAGCATCGCGCCCGCCAGTTCTCGAGGGATTCCGCCGCAATCGACCCGGACTTGGAGGGTCTGGTGAAGCGCAGGGAAATGAAACGTCGCGCCGGATTGCCCGACGTCAGCGGATCGATCGCCCGCATCGTCTGCAGCGGCCCGTCGGCAACCATTTCCAAGAGACAAGGATTCCAGTGGATCAGGTCGTCCGATGACTCGGCGGCATACAGCACATCTGGCAATCCACCCGGCCGCTCGAATGTTAGAACGAGGCCGTCGATGTTCTTCACTGCGGTCGATGGCGGAGTGAAGACAAGCGGACTGGTGCCCAAGGCATATTCGGCCAGATTGACCAACCCGTCCCAGTCGGGATCCGCATCGTCGGCGGCTTGACCTGTGGCTGTCTGTTCGGGACTGAAGCAACGCGCCCGCCAGTTCTCGAGCGATTCCGGCGCATTCGTCACCAACGCGGAGGGCCTTACCGTCACGCTCACAATAGTGGTGACGGTCTGGTAGTTGCTCGTGTCGGTTGGGCTGAAAGTTACGCTTTGTAAGGACGTGCCAGCGGCCGGAACCATGGTCGGCGTGGTGAAGGCGAAGGAACCTCCCACCGAGGCCAAGCCACGGCGCAGGGTGCTACTGGCCAGTGTCTGTCCATGCACAATGGCCTTGGCGGTTGGTTTCTTCGTGATCCACGGCGTCGCCTTGAGTACCGTCACATTCACGCTGGTGGTAACAATCTCATAGCTGCTCGTGTCGGTTGGAGTGAAAGTCACGCTTTGTGCGGACGTGCCGACGACCGACGCCGTCGTGCTGCGCGCTTGCAATAAGGTGAAGGAAACCTCCGCGGAATAGCCACTTTCATCCCCGCTGGAGCTGTAAGCCGTGACTGCCGAGAAATATTCAACACCTTCGGAAAACCCGGAGATGATCACTTCGGTCACGTTGCCCGCGTCAAGCGTGTGGGTATAGATGCCGCTCGCGACTCCCCAGTGGACCTTGTAACCGCTGACCACCGGGTCGGCAACAGCCTCCCAACTGAAACCGGCTCCTCCCAAAGTGCCACCCGGACCCGAAGCTGTGCCCGGCGTGGTGAAGCCAAAGTAGCCTGGCACCGAAGCCGCGCCACCGCTCAAGGCGGAACTGGCCAGGGGCCGGCCATAAATGATATCAGTGGCGGTCGGTTGGGTTGTAATCAACGGCGTCGCCTTGAACACCGTCACACTCACGCTGGTGGTTACCGTCTGATAGCTGAGCGTGTCGGTCGGGATGAAAGTCACGCTTTGTGCGGACGCGCCCACCGTCGGGGCCGTGACCGGTGTGGTGAAGACGAAGCAACCGGGTACCGAAACCGCGCCACCGCTCAAGGTGGAACTGGCCAGGGTCTGACCGTAAATGATAGCAGTGGCCGTCGGTTTGGCCGTGATCAATGGCGCTGTCGCGCCGCCAGCAGGCGGAACGCTGAAGGAAACTTCCGCTGAATAGTCACTTGTTTCGCCAGTATTGCTGTAGGAGGTGATGGCAGAGAAGTACTCGACCCCGTCGGCGAATGCCGCAATGAGTACTTCGGTCACGTTTCCCGCGTCCAGCGTGTGGGTATAGACGCCGCTCGCAGTTCCCCAGTGGATCTTGTATCCGCTGACCACCGGGTCAGCAACCGCTTCCCAACTGAAGCGGGCTCGCCCCAAAGTACCGCCATTCACCGCGGAAACGGCGGCGAAACATGCCACTAGGAGCAGCACGACTCGGCAAATAAAGCGGTTACAATGATTAACAGGATCACTCCAGTGACGGTGTTGGCTTTTGGAAAACTTTGAGTGGTGCACAGGCGCGGTCGTACCTACCCAGGCGGGAACCCACAAGGGAAAATTCCGAATATCACCTAAAAAGAATGCAAAAAAGTAATTAGAAAATCATAGAGATTCACTCACATGGAATTGCGGTATACACGGATAAGATGCTATAGGTTCACATTCAACCTGAGACCTGAAGCGTGCTTCCATAGGTGGGCTTCCACAGGCCGCGGCGCTCAGGGTTGGGTAAACCGCAGGGAAATGAAACGCCGCGCCGGATTACCCGACGTCAGCGGATCAATCGCCCGCATCGTCTGCACCGGCCCGTCGACAACCATTTCCACGAGACAAGAATTCCAGTGGATCAGGTCGTCCGACGACTCGGCGGCATACAGCACATCTGGCAGGCCACTCGGCCGCTCAAATGTTAGAACGAGACCGTTGCTGTTCTTCGCGGCGGTCAATGGCGGCGTGAATTCAAGCGGACTGGTGCCCAAGGCATATTCGGCCAAATTGACCAACCCGTCTCGATCCGGATCCGCGTCTTCGGCGGCTTGACCTGCAGCTGTCTGTTCGGGGCTGAAGCAACGCACCCGCCAGTCCTCTAGCAATTCCAACGCAATCGCCTGGGTCGTGGAGGATTTCACCGTCACGTTCACGTTGGTACTGGCAGTCATATAGTTCAGCGTGTCAGTTGGGGTGAAGGTCACGCTTTGCGCGGCCGTGCCGACAACCGGGACCGTCGCCGGTGTGGTGAAGGCGAAGGAACCGGGCACCGAGGCCGCGCCACCGCTCAAGGTGGAACTGGCCAGGGTCTGGCCATAAATGATGGCAGTGGCCGTTGGCGCTACCGTGATCACCGGCGTCGCCTTGAGCACCGTCACGTTCACGCTGGTCGTGACTATCTGATAGTTGCTTGTGTCGGCTGGGGTGAAAGTCACGCTTTGTGAGAACGTGCCGACGACCGGATTCGTCGTGCCGCCTGCAGGCAAAACGGTGAAGGAAACCTCCTCGGAATAGTCGCTTTCTTCCCCGATATTGCTGTAAGCCGTCACGGCCGAGAAATATTCGACGCCCTCGGAAAACCCGGAGATGATCACTTCGGTCACGTTGCCCGCGTCGAAGCTGTGGTCATAGACCCCACTTTGAGTCCCCCAGTGAACCTTGTATCCGCTGACCACTGGGTCGGCAACAGCCTCCCAACTGAAACGGGCCCCTCCCAAAGTGCCACCCGAAGCCGTGCCCGTGGTGGCGAAGCCAAAGGAACCTGGCACCGAGGCCGCGCCACCGCTCAAGGTGGAACTGGCCAAGGTCTGGCCATAAATGATATCAGTGGCGGTCGGTTGGGTTGTAATCAACGGCATGGCCTGGGCGATGACCAGGGTGCCGCTGGCCGAACCGCTGTGATTCGCATCGACGATGGTGGCAACCACCGCGTGACTGCCCGCGTTCGTCGGGACTGTCGCCACACCATCGTAGGTTAGATTGACGGTTATACCGGCCGGGTCGGTGGTCGCGGACGCGGACTTCGGCGTGCCGTCATAGATGGCAGCGAGGTTGCCGAGCATGACTGTGGCGGCGGCCTTGGTTACCATCACGCTCACGCTGGTGGTGGTGGCCTGATAGTTAAGCGTGTCGCTTGGGGTGAAAGTCACACTTTGTGAGGCTGTGCCGGCCGCCGGGACCGTCGCCGGTGTGGTGAAGGCGAAGGAACCGGGCACCGTGGCCGCGCCACCGCTCAAGGTGGAACTGGCCAGGGTCTGGCCATAAATGATGGCAGTGGCCGTCGGCGCTACGGTGATCACCGGCGTCGCCGTGCCACCCATAGGCAGCACGGTGAAGGAAACTTCCGTGGAATAGTCACTTTCCTCCCCAGTATCACTATGGGCCGTGACCGCTGAGAAGTATTCAACACCTTCGGAAAATTCTGAGATGATCACTTCGGTCACGTTTCCCGCATCAAGGCTGTAGTTATAGACCCCACTTTGGGTTCCCCAGTGAACCTTGTAGCCACTGACCGCCGGGTCGGCTACCGCATCCCAACTGAAACGAGTCCGCCCCAACCCGCCGCCTTTCACCCCGGAAATGGTGACGAAAAACACGAAGGCGAGCAGAACAGCTTGGAAAACTCTATGTTTCCAAGTGCTTGGAATCCCATCAAAATCAACAGAAGACGGCGCACGATTTTCAATTCTATTAGAAATCGATTCCCGTCGTCCACACGGTTGTTTAGGCAGCTTTACGTTTAACATGCCCGTACGTTTACCGGTTTAATACGACCACGGCAAGAAAAAAATGAAAAAATACCTAAAAAACTCGTAAGAATCTTCTCACAGCAAGAAAAAATACCTAGTTTTTTAAAAACTTTTCCGTACAAGTTTGCCAAATCCGCCCACAAGACCCTCCTTGAGCGTTGTTTTCCTAGCGGATGGCCGTTACCGCTCACAATCGTTAGCAACGGGATCCCGTTGCAGCTGCGCGATTAGGTGGCGGCGGAGGTTGAAACTGTTATGAACACGCTCTTTCCATTGATGGTAGGCGGGCTCTGCCTCGTTTTCGGCACGCTGGCCTTGGTTTCGAGGCCGGCTGCGCTGGCGAGTTGGCTGTTTTTTTCCGGGATGTTTCTCCTGGCGGTGGATTGCCTGCTGGACCCCTCGCTGGGTCTGGCGACAGGCAGCGGGGAGAGCGGCAATCAGGTGCGGGCAACAATGCTGCTGAAATCCTTCGTTGCGGGCGTCTGGCTAGGATTCAGTCTGGTGTATGCGCGGGGCAAGCCAACCGAGTTCCTGAGGCGCTGGAAATGGATCTTATTGGCGGCTGTCCTGATTCCGGCCGCACTGGTGCTGGGCTTCCCGGATGGTTTCCAACGAGTTGCGGAACCTGGCGCGGGGCTGACGATTCGGCTGTCACCGATAGGCAAGGCGTGGGTGATCACGATGCTGCTCATCACGCTGGCAATTCTAATCAACTTCGAGAAGACGTTCAGGGCCGCGGTAGGCATGACCCGTTGGCGGATCAAGTATTTGATCCTCGGGGCGGCATTGATCTTCGGGGTGAGGGTCTACACCTTGAGCCAGATGTTGTTATTCTCGGGTTACCGTCCCGAGTTTGCAAATCTCACACTAGTGGCGCTGTTCCTCGGATGCGTCCTGATCGGCGTCGGCCAAGTGCGCTCAAGCTTCGGCGAATTCGACATCTATCCTTCGCGGGCGGTGCTGCAAGGGTCGGCCACGGTGATCCTTGCGGGCGTCTATTTCGTGATCGTCGGCCTTTTGGCGCAGTGGGTCGCGCTGCTGGGTGGGATTGCGCATTTCCCGGCACAGGCGCTGGTGTTGTTGCTGGGAGTGGTGGGGGTGACGGTCATGGTGTTGTCGGAGCGTTTCAGGATGACTCTCCGGCGTTTCATCAGCCGCCATTTCAGCCGGCCGGAACATGATTTCCGCAAAGTCTGGACGGAATTCACCCGGCGGACTTCAAGCGTGCTCGATGCGGCCACCTTGGGAAAGAATGCGGGCGAAGTCATTGCCGAGAGTTTCCATGTGCTCGGCGTCACGCTGTTCAGGGTAGCGCCGGAGACGCCCGGGTTGGAGTGGCTGCACTCCACCGAGAAGCGCGTGATGCTCAACGGGCCCAAGATCGATGCCGGGAATTTGGCCGGGCTCGCCAACCGCGGACATCCCTTTGTCTTGGAGGCGGAGCATGGGGCGTGGGCAGAGGCCTTGCGGGAGTCCTGTCCCAAAAAATTCCAGCACGGTGGCGACCGATTGGTGGTCCCGCTGGTGGCGGCGGAGCACTTGGTCGGGCTGATGGTATTGGCCGACCGCGTCAACGGGGTGCCATACACCCACGAGGAATTGGATTTGCTCAAATGCATCGGCGATCAGCTGGCCGGCGCCCTGTTGAATTGCTCGCTAACCGATGAGGTGTTGCAGGCCAAGGAGTTGGAGGCGTTCCAGACGCTATCGACATTTTTTGTCCATGATCTCAAGAACGCGGCTAACGGCCTAAGTCTGATGCTGCAGAATCTGCCGACTCACTTCGATGATCCCGAGTTCCGTTCCGATACGATCCGTGGGGTGGGACGGACCGTGGAACGGATTAACCAACTGATCCTGAAACTAAGCAGCTTGCGCCGCGAACTCCAATTGACCACGACCCCCTGCCGACTGGATCTTCTCTGTGCCGAGGTGCTCGATGGCTTGGATCACACGATGGATGGGAAGACGCATTTGGAGCGGGACTTGCGGCCGGTTCCGGCGCAGTCGCTTGACGCGGAAGCGATGAGGAGCGTGGTAACAAATCTGGTTACAAATGCCCGCGAAGCGTTGAATGGCGGCGGCGCGGTGAAAGTGGCCACGCGCCTGGAAACCAAGGGGGTGACGCTCGCTGTGGCCGACAACGGCTGCGGCATGAGGGCGGAATTTGTCAAAAATCTTCTGTTCCGCCCATTTCATAGCACCAAGACCAAAGGCCTTGGCATCGGGATGTTCCAGTGCAAAAAAATCATTGCGGCGCACGGCGGAAGCATCTCGGTCGAGAGCCAGCCAGGAAAAGGCACCTGCTTCACGATCCTCCTGCCGCTGGCCACCGGTCCTCAATCCAATCAACCCAACTCATGAAACCGAAAGTCCTGATCATCGACGATGACGAGGAAATCCGCACCCAAATGAAGTGGGCGGTAGCGGCCAACCACGAAGTGGCGGTGGCGGCCGACCGCCGCAGCGCCGTGGATACCTTCCGCAAGCAACGCCCCGAGGTCGTGCTGCTCGATCTGGGACTGCCGCCCAACCCCAATGACACTAGCGAAGGAATGGCGACCCTGGCCGCCCTGCTGACGCTCGACCGGGCAGCGAAAATCATCATCATCTCAGGCCAGAGCGACCGCGAAAACGCGGTCAAGGCGATCGGCGCGGGTGCCTATGATTTCCTCTGCAAACCGCTCGACCTCGGACAACTCAACCTGTTGCTGCAGCGCTGCGTTTATGTCAGCAAACTCGAGCGCGACTATCGGCGCATGCAGGACGAGGAACGGCCGGACATGTTCGAGGGCATGCTCGGCGGCAGTGAGACGATGCAAGAGGTTTTCAAGATCATCTCCAAGGTCGCCAAATCCAATGTCCCGGTCCTGATCCTCGGCGAAAGCGGAACCGGCAAGGAAATGGTCGCCAACGCAATCCACCGCCGAAGTTCATTCAAGGCCGGGCCGTTCATTGCGATCAATTGCAACGCGATCCCCGAGAACCTCATCGAAAGCGAGTTGTTCGGCTATGAGAAGGGTGCCTTTACCGGGGCTAACAGCCAGCGCGTCGGACTGATTGAGACCGCTGCCGGAGGGACCTTGTTCCTTGACGAAATTGGCGACCTTCCGCCGCCGCTGCAAGTGAAACTGCTGCGCTTCCTTCAGGAAAAACGCATCCAACGGGTCGGCGGCCGTCAGGAAATCGAAGTCGAGGCCAGGGTGCTTGCCGCAACCCATGTTGACCTTGCCAAGGCTCTCGAAGCGGGGCGTTTTCGCGAGGATCTCTATTTCCGTCTGGCGGTCATCGCATGCAAACTGCCCCCGCTGCGGGAACGGGGTGATGACATCCTCCTTCTGGCAAAGGATTTCCTCAAACGTTTTGGGACTCAGAACGGGCGCGACGGCCTGGCGTTCAGCCCCCAGGCGAGCCAGGCCATCGCCGGTCATTCCTGGGCAGGCAACGTGCGGGAACTTCAGAACCGGATCCAACGCGCGGTGGTCATGGCCGATGACCAGAAAATCACTGAGGCAGATCTGGAACTCGAATCGCCCGCTCACCCCTCCACCAGCCAGGGCACCCCCAATGGAGCCGCTCGTTGCGGCGGCTTAACCGCCGCCTCCGGCCTCAAAGAGGCACGGGAACACTTGGAGCGTGAGATGGTGGCCCTGGCCATCGAGCGACATGGCGGGAACATTTCCGCCGCCGCCAAGGAACTGGGCATCAGCCGCCCAACCTTCTACGAACTGATGGGCAAACTCGGAATCTCCAAGGCTTGAGATTCGCGGGGCGATCCGAGAACCCCATCCCCCCCATTCCTACCGATGCCGGCCAATGAATGTCGGATTTGCTTACATCCTCTGCCTGGATGCTTTCCACTTGTCAGCCGCCAATGTGCAAATGAATATTTTCAAACTGTATAACCAGCTCATTATACGCTAGTTAAAGAGACATCAACGACACTTGGCACGAAATCTGCTGCTCTTTCCATCGTCAGCACATCACCCACCGTTAAGGGGGGCAACCCCCACTTAGTTCCAAAAACAATCCATTCCAATGAAAGAACATTCATACTCAACATTAAGAGCATCCTTGCTGGTTGCCTTGGCGCTTGGCTCGGCCGCGAATGCCGGATCCATCTCAGGCTCGATGAGTTTCGCCTCAGACCCTAACACATTGATCAACGGCCTAACCCTGCAGGATAGTGCTGGGAACCCCACGGCGGTTCTGAGCAACGCCTTTGGCGTCAGGACATGGGGGAATGCTTCGGTCAATGGAACTACGGGGTCGTTCGCCGTCATTGATGTCGGCACGGTCCCCACGATGGCAGCACCTTGGATTTTCAATCCTTCGACCCCCTTGCTTGCACTATGGTCGGTTACCGATAATGGCGTCACGTTCACTTTTAACCTGACGAGTTCAATGATCGCCTTCCAAAACGCTTCCTTCCTCTCGGTCTCCGGTACGGGAACGGTGACTGGCACGGGCTATACCCAAACCCCAGGCACTTGGAACTTCAGCACTCAGGAACCCGATGTCGGAGGCAAGTTCACTTGGTCCGCCTCAGCGGAGGCGGTCCCTGACGGTGGCACCACGATGGCCTTGTTCGGGCTGTCACTGCTGGGCCTTTACGGTGCCGGACGCAAATTCCGCAAACCCTGAGTGCTCCCTTCAACGGAGGCGCCTTTGTGGCGTGCCTTCTGCAAACACAAACACAAACATAACCACAACCTAACAAATCATGAAAACGAAAAAGCATCTTTTCACAGTGGCTTGTGCACTGGCCCTGGTCACGTCCGCGAATGCCGGCTTTGTTAATGGCGGGTTCGAAAGTGGTGATTTCACCGGTTGGACCTTGGAACGTGGCCTCAACTACGGCGGTAATGGCTCCATCAGCTTCTCACCGGGGGCGGGGGGGCACGCCTATATCGTGGGACCGGGTACTGTGAATGATCCCTACTCTCCCTTTGACAGCGCGTTTAACGACAGTTACATGGCCCGGCTCAACGAATACGTCCCCCCTGGTTCTGCGGGCCTACGCAATGCCACCCGGATTTCGCAGACGGGCATCATGGCACTCAATGAGACCGAAATCTACATCAACTGGGGCGCGGTGCTGGAAGATCCGAATCATCTTGCGGCTGAACAGCCATTCTTCCTCATTGAAGTTTACAAGAATGGGTCCCTGTTTGGAAGCACCTACAAGATCGCCGACCCGGGTGTCGGTTGGACACTTTTCGGCTCTGGACCCGACGGCTCCCAGACTTATTATAGCAGCGGGCAGTATCATCTCGCCGGATTGGCGATGGGCGATAGCGTCATGGTGCAAATGACCGTGGCTGACTGTTCACTCTCTGGCCATGCTGGATGGGCTTATCTCGACGGCATCGGCGTCGATGCCGTGCCACCTCCTCCGGGTGTGCCGGATGGTGGCTCGACCGTCGCCCTGCTGGGCCTCGCTGTGAGTGCCGTCGGTGTCGTGCGGCGCAAACTGAAACAGTCCTGAGACTCAACCAACGGCGGATCTTCATCCGACCCAGTAAACTCCAGGCAGGGTGCCGGTGAAAACCGGCACCCTGTCCGTTCTCGTTCCAATCGACCAGCAACGCTGTGCCGGACGGCGGCATCACGGGTCGTGTTCGGAATCTCACTGACATCGATCAATTCCCCTTCGAGAATCCTTGACGGTAGAAGCGGGTCGGATCGGTAACGAGCAGTTTGAAAATATCCTGCTGCCTGCCGGGAGCTAGAGTGCTGGTGGAGTCTGGCAGATAGTCAACCCCCTGGATCATGGGGGTCCAGCCCGGCGCTGCAAGACTGGTGGAGGTCATCCACAACGGCACGATATCAATTCCATTGCTGCGCCGGGTGGAGGTAAGGAATATGGAGCCACCTTGAGCCGAGACAACAGGCACGGCGGAAAAATCCCCCGGGCCGTTTGGGTCAATGCCGAGAGCGTATTCGAGGAAGTTCGACAGGCCGTTCCCGTTTTGGTCGGCGGTGGCGACGAGCGCCGGGTAGAGGAAGGCGAACGACACGTAGCCGCTTTCGTAAGCACCCAGGTCGATGGTGCCGTCTTGAATCCGCGGACTTCCTGCTAGATCCGGCGTAGTGCCGCCCAAGGCATTATTGCCCACATTCAAGCAGGGGGAACTCGCGAAAAACCGCAGGTCGGCAGCGGAATTCGGGGCATTGGCAGCGCTCACCGCACCGACGAAATCAGGATTATTGGCAGCCAGGGTGCCATCGAGATTACCACTGCCCCAAACCACGACATTGCCATCGTTGAAGCTGCCGGAGTTGTTAGCTCCTTCAATGAGACAGCACCCCACATCGGGGTGGCAATCACTGGCATTCTTGAGTTGCATGGAGGCGGCGGTGCCACTGCCCGCTGAGTTTCCCCAGACAATGCAGTTGCTCAGGACCGGACTCGAGTCCGAAAAGCTCTGCACGCCGCTGCCAGAATTGCCTTGGATGCTGCAGTTAGAGATCGAGGGATTGGCCGCAAAATTGTAAATACCCCCTCCATTCTGAGATTTGTTGCCTGAGATCTGCGAACTGGAGATGTTCAATGATTTGGTTCCGCTAATGCCGATCAGGAAGACTCCGCCACCGAAAGTGCCCGATTGATTGCCGGCGATTATGCTGCGCTGGATGCTGCCTGTCATGCCGTTGCCCCAGAGGCCGCCTCCGTCGTATGTGCTGAAACAGTCTCGAATGGAGCAGGCATCCAGCACCAGACGGCTCGAAAAGGCGGAAATCCCGCCGCCATTAGCCGCATTTTCCCGTCCATTGCGGAGATGGAGGTTCCTCAGCGTAACGTCGGCACTTCCCGTGATGGTGAGGATGCGGGAACTGTTGTTACCACTCAGGGTGATACCGGATGGAAGAGCGGACGCGTCGAGAGTGAGCACACGCCCGGTGATATTCAGGGAACCGGAGGTCAGGGTGATCGTCGCACCGCTCAGGGCCGGGGCGAAGTCGATCACCTCGGTGCCGCCGCCGACGGCAAGGACATCCCGCAGGGAGCCTGGTCCGCTATCGGCGCTGGTGATCACGGTACCGGCCCGGGTGCCTGACGTCATCAATGCCGCCAGAAATAATAATACAGAATACTTAATTTTCATGGCTTTGAAGAAACATAAACTTCGACTAATCTACCGAAGTTTCACGCCAAGCCAATAACTTTCTTCCGGAAAGAAGTTATTTTCTCCATGCGGCTGGCACGGCCTTTTCTGCTCCTCCTCGTGAGCGCTTGTGAGAGTAACAAAAATCACTTTTGGCTGAACAAAATGGATTGACACACCGAATCATCCGCTTCACCCTCCCAAATGATGATCGGCTGGATAATAACAATGCTGCCGTGGTGATCCCACCGGGATTGGGTCATGCCTCGCGCAGCAACGGCTAGGGCAATCCCATCACTTCTCTAACAACAATAACACAACGATGAAAAAGATGTATCACATGGCGTGCGGAAACCGGCGCGCGGAACGCGTTGCCAATAGCGCGGGCACTTGGGTAGGACGCCTGATGGGATTGGCCGTGGCGGCTGGTTCAAGCCGCCGGCGCCTGGCGACCGGCTTGATTTGCCTTGCCGTGCTCATTCCAACCGGCGGAGCCGTGAGCTGCAGCGACATGAATGGATCGCCACCGGTGCCGGCTGAGGCCTATGTTTCCAAACCCAGTGGCAACCTTGCGCCCGGCGACGAGATCTTTGTCACGTTTTCCGGCGCCCCCGAGTTGAGCACCAAACAGAAAATCCAGCCGAACGGCAAGGTTAGCCTGCCGACCATCGGCGATGTCAGTGCCGCCGGCAAGACCATTACCGGCCTCCAGCAGCAACTGACCATCCTCTATCAACCACACCTGCAGGACCCCACGACCGTGGTTTCCCTGGCTGGCGCGGCAGCCGGCGTTTACGTCTCTGGGGAGGTGTTGCGGGCCGGAAAGATTCCGCTCGACCGACCGATGACGGTGCTCGAGGCGGTGATGGAGGCCGGCGGCTTCACCAAATTTGCCAATCCCAAGCAAGTCATTGTCGTGAGAAATCAGAGCGGCAAGAGCCGACGTTACGTCTTGAACATGAACGAAGCTCTCTATGGCAAGGAAAGCATCCCGTTCTATGTGAGGGCTTATGACGTCATTTATGTGAAGCAAAGCAATTGGTAAGGCCGCGCTTGCCCTGAGGCAATCTACTGTCCCGTATCCCCCACTACCCATGAAAATCGCCCAACAACTGTTTAGCGGTGCGGCCGCCACGCTGCTGCTTGTCATCCTCCCGTCCGGGTGCAACAAGGAAGCCAAGGCCGCAAACAGGCTCGATGCTGCCAAGGAATATTTCGCCAAGGCTGACTACGCGGCTGCCGAAATCGAATTCAAAAATGTGCTCGAACTGGAACCCGGTCATCCCGAAGCACTCAAGGGCATTGGCCTCATTTGGGTGCGCCAGGGCGCGACGCTCGACGCCGGCCGCGTACTGTCAGCGGCGAAACAGAAATTTTCGGCGGATGATGAGGTCGGCCTCGGACTGGCGCAGGCCATGTTTGAACTCGGCTTCATCGGCAACAGTCGCAAGGCGCTGCTGGAAGTGCTTGACCGCTCCCCGGCTCGTGGGGAGGCCTTGCTGCTGTTTGCCGACACCTCGCTCACTCCCGAGGCCATGACCGAATGCGAGGAACGCCTCGCCCTGGCTAATTCGCCTGACGCGGCACCCGTCCTGCTGGCCTCCGCGCTCCTCGAACTCCGCCGCGGTCAACTCGATTCCGGTGCCAAACTCATCGCTCGCGCCATTCAAGCCGATCCGCACTACGCCAGAGCCCTCGCCTTGCAGGGAGCTCTCTTCGCAACACGCAAACAACCTGACAAAGCTCTCGAATCCCTGAAGAAGGCCGCCGATCTCGCAGGTCCCCGCTCCCCCGAAACGATTTCCTATGCCAAGCTGCTAATCGGCCTCGAGCGCAAGGACGAAGCGCTGGCCCTGCTCAAAAAAGCGAGCGCCGCCGCCCCGGATTACCTGCCGCACTGGCGACTGCTCGCCCAGATCTCGATGGCCATGAACAACGACGCCGAGGCGGCGGTGTATTTGGCCAAGGTCCTTTCGAAAAGCCCTCTCGATATCGATGCGTGCGTCCTCCAATCCCAGATCTGGCTCCGCCAAAAGGAAACCGCCAAGGCGGTCAGACTGCTTGAAGAAATCACCAAAACCTTCCCGTCCCGCCCGCAGTTGGAACTCGCCCTTGGCAAAGCCTACCTCGCTGCCGGCGATTTCCGCAAGGCGACCGATGCGCTGGACCGTGTCCTCGTTCTCGTCCCGGGGGCGACCGACGCGGTGCTGCTGCGCACTGGCATTCACCTCCAGGCCGGCGAGCCGGCAGAGGCGATCCGCGCCATCGAGCCGCTCCTTGCCGCCGAACCGGCCAACCGCATGGCACAAGATCTCCTCGTCCAGGCGTACTGCGCCGCCAATCGCGGCGATGATGCCGTCGCGATCCTCCAAAAGCAGAGCGCCGCAGCGCCCGAAGATCCGGCGTTGCAACTGCGGCTCGGCCGACTCCTCGTCTCCCAGAAAAAACTTACCGAGGCGCGCACGGCTTTTGAACGCGCTTTGGAACTCGCTCCGGACGAACCGGCATTCATATCCCAACTAATTGGCCTCGACCAACAGGAGGGAAAGTGCACCGAGGCCATGGCGCGAGCCGACGCCTACCTCGCCACCCACCCGCAATCCGCCCAAGCGAATCTCCTCAAGGCCGGTCTCTGCTTCACCCAAAAGGACTTCAAGACCGCTGAAACATTGGCCCAAAAAACCATCGAACTCAATCCGCAAGACCTGTCGGCCTATAGCATGCTCGTTCGCATCCAGATCGACGACGGACGTTCGGAGCTGGCCATCGTGCGCCTGCAGGAAATCTTGAAAACCGCCCCCACCAACATCGCCGCCCGCATGCAGCTCAGCACCCTGCTCCAGCAACTCGGCCGCATTGACGAGGCCCGCGCCAGCTTCGAGGAAATGGTGAAGATTACTCCCAACTTCGCCCCCGCCTACAACAATCTCGCCTGCATCGACGCGGAGACCTCCGGCAATCTCGACCAAGCTCTGCAGAACGCCCGCAAAGCCCGCTCGCTCGCCCCCAAGGCTCCGGCCATCGCTGACACCCTCGGCTGGATCGATTGGCTCCGCGGCAATTACAGCGAGGCCTTGCCACTCCTGCTGGAAGCCGCGACAGAACTGCCCCAAGTCGCCACCGTGCAGTATCACCTCGCGATGGCCCACTACATGATGCATCAAATCCCGGAAGCCAGCGCCGTCCTCGAAAAAGCCTTGGCACTCCCCGGCGAATTTCCCGAAAAATCCGAAGCGGAGCGCCGCCTCGCCACCCTTCGCGACGGCGCAAAGTTGGAACTCGCCGCCCTTGAGCAGCAGCTGAAAAACGACCCCAAAGACTTGGTACTCATGGTCTTCCAAGGGCAAAAGCTTGCCGCTGCCGGACGCGCGGAGGACGCGGCCGCCGCCTACCAGAACGCGCTTGCCATCAATCCTCAAATCGAAGCCGGCTATCTTAGCCTGGCCGATCTCTACGCCAACGCTCTCAACCAACCCGACAAGGCCCTGACGGCCGCCAGTCAGGCCCGCAAGATTGCCCCGCAAAGCCCGCGCGCGGCGGCCGTGCTCGGCACCGCGAATTTCCGCCTCGGCAAGCATCAGGACGCCTATAGCCTGCTTCAGGAAGCCGCCCGCAAACTCCCGGCAGACTCCGCCGTCCAATATGACTACGCGTGGGCCGCCTACAGCACCGGACGGGTGTCCGACGCCCGCGCCATCATCGGCAAGCTTGTCCCAAGCGATCCCGCCCAGGCGGCGGACGCCAAGGATTTTCTCACCCTCACCGCCCCGAATGCGGCCGCCGGCACCGACACGCCTGCGTTGCTTGAGAAAAAACTGGCGGCCAGCCCCACCTACGTTCCAGCCCTGATGATCCGGGCCGCGCTGCAGGAAATGGCCGGTGAAAGCCCGGCGGCATCCTATGCCAAGGTCCTCGAGGTCTTCCCACTGTTCGACCCCGCCCGCATCGCCCTCGCCAGGGTTTACCTCAATGATCCCGCGAAACTTGAGGAGGTTGAAAAACTCGCCAATGCCGCGCGCGAGCGGCTCAAGGATGATCCCGACCTCAGCGGCATCCTGGCCATCGTCAATTCCCGCAAAGGCCAGTTCAACTATGCCGCCCAGCTCCTCGTGGAACTCGCCGCCAAACGCCCGCTCACCGGCGGCGAACTCTTCGCCCTCGGCATGTCCCAGGCCGCCACCAAACGCTCCGATGAGGCCCGCCAGACGCTCGCCCAAGCGCTCCAGACCAAACTCCCGGAGGCCGATGCCGCCACAGCCAAGGCCACCCTCGAGGAACTAACCAAGCCGCCTGAGCGGTAAAACAAGAGGCGCAGGAATCATCCTGCGCCTCTGAGACAAATGACCGCCGACACAGGGTTTAGGCCTGCTGTAGAGCGTCAATGACGAGTTGTGAGCGAAGGTTGTCAGCCAGGGCCCGGCCGATGATCCCGCGCGAGTGCAGGTCAATGATGGCGGCCAGATAGAGCCAGCCTGCGGAGATGGGGATGAAGGTGATATCGCCAGCCCAGACCTGATCGGGTTGCGCCGGGAGAGATTGGTCTAGCAAGATGTCAGGCTAGGGTTTGTCGGCCCTTCCGTCGCTGGTTTTTGGCACGTAGGTCTTGGGCTGGGTGGGTGTCGGCACAGCTGCATGGTAGTAGCTACTGCGGGGCACCCCGAGAGTGACACAGATCCGGCGGATTGGGCTGCCGCTGGCCTGGCGGATGTACTCGATCATTTCCCTGAGTCGGGCTGGGAAACTGGCTTGCCGGTATCGAGCAACTCGACGGCCTGAGCTTTCAATTCGGCTGTGTAGCGCTTGCGTGGTTTCAATTTCATCTGTGGCATATTTTTGGAGGTTGCTGGTCCAGGAATCTAGCACATTCCATCAGACGTGGGGAAGGCGCCCAATGACGTGTATGACGCGCCTTGGAGGAGTCGGGAATGCTTACAGTTTCGCGGCGCGGAGGAGTCGGGAATGCTTACAGTTTCGCGGCTTTCCGCCCCCAGCGAGGTTTAGATAGACCGGCAATTCCGTAACCCATGCTATTGGTAACTAACGCTTTAGGAATGTTCGTCGGTGCCCGCAGGGAATCTTGGCATGCGATCTGCTAGTTGATTCGCATCGGGTGCAATGCAATGCACCTAACAACAAGCGCGCAGGGCAGCCTGAACGCACAAAGACCATGAATCAAATGAAACGAACCACATTGGCAGCATTTACGGCGGGATCGATAGCAATTCTATCGTCGATATCCGCAATGGCAGTACAATTATCTTTCTTCGGCCAGGATGTAGGTCCAGGCGAGTCCTATCCCGGCCTGTCGAGCTGGCCTAATTCATCAGCGGCTGAGGCCAATTTTCTGGTCAACCTGTCCGGCGTCGGTACGGAAACCTTTGAATCCAAGACCCCCTGGTTCGCACCTGGCGTGCTGGTTTTTCCAGGAGCCGGGACAGCGACCATGACGGGAGATGCCACTGTCGTAGCGGGACATAGCGGGGCCGGCCGTTACCCGATATCCGGCACTAACTGGGTGGAAACCTCCACAAACTTGGCCATCGATTTCGACAGCCCTATGGCGGCCTTCGGCTTCTACGGAATTGATATGGGTGATTTTGGGGGCAACCTCATTCTGCACTTCATTGATGGAACGACGATGGACTTCACCCTTGGCACGGCTGGGATGGCAGGAGGGTCAGTGATGTACTTCGGATATATCAACGACCAAAATCTCTTTAATCGTGTAGAGTTCGGCAACTCGGCCTCCGGAACTGATTTCTTCGGGTTTGATGACATGACCATTGGCAGCGTCGAGATGGTGATTCCTCCAATTCCAGATGCTGGCACCACCTTCGGACTGCTTGGTTTGGCGCTTGTTGGTCTGGCCGCCGCCAACCGGAAACTCAGGAATGCCTGAGTTGCGCGGTTGGAGCATGTGCTCGGCCAGCAAGAAGGTCTTCCAGGCGACCACTTCCCAACGGCAAGTGCAATCATGCGGCGGAAATCCTGATGGCCGTGTTCCCCGAGATGGACCGTGCAGAGCGTGAAACCCTGTCAGAGCGGTTTGGGGGAGCCGGAAGGAATCACAGACTCGGGAGGCGAGAGGGTTCTTCGGCTTCCACCGAAGAACTCCGCTCAAAACAAGCCGACATTGTGCGCAAGCTCAACGAGGGGCATTCGGTGAGAAACAGCGCCAAGATCACAAGCAAGAATGGTCCCAGGGTTCAACGGATGAAAGCGACTTTTAAGAGGGATTCAGTGACGTTCGGTGAAATTCCGTGACTTGCCGGCGAGACGACTTATCGGTTAGCCTGGCTTTTCCAGTTGTAACTCATTGATTTTCAATGGAGCCGGCTATCAGACTTGAACTGATGACCTGCTGATTACAAAGGGTTTGTCTAGTTTTTATAGATCATTGTTTATCAGCCGTTTACAGACTTGCTAGAAAATTGATGCTTGCCGGTTGCCAATAAAGTTGCCAATAAAAATGCATGCCACGCCCCAAAGCCACCGAACGCTTCCGCATCGAGGAGTTCACCAACCGCTCAGGCAGCACGTCATGGAGGTTGACCGGAACCCGCCCCGACGGCACCCGGGTGCGCCAGAATTTTGCCAACGAGTCGGACGCATTGCAAGCTAAGGCAGAGGAGGTGCGGGCTGCCGCCGGTGCTCCCAACCAGCGGCAGTTACTGCGGACCAGCCTTTCCCCACAACAGTTGTCGGATGCGGAGACCGCGGTCCGCGCTGCGCCCAACCGCCCGCTTGCCCGTGCGGTTTCCCGCCTCACTGACCTTGAGGCCCGCGCCCAGGCCAAGGGTGGCGATCTGGACGCGGCCTTGGCTTTCTACGAGTCCCACTATCGCCCGGAGGTCGCCGAGATCTCGGTGTTGAATGCCCGCAACGAGTTCATCCAGACTCGTGTCGGCCTGTCACCGAAAACCTTGCACGGATACAAGAGCAGCATCGGACTGCTTCTCAACCCCGACCCCAACAAACCGCTCCATCGCTTCACTGTCGCCGACATCGAGACCATCCTTGCTCGATACAACAACATTAACTCCAAGAAAGTTCACCGCCGTGCATTCTCGGTCTTCTTCGGCTGGGCGGTCCGCCACCACTATTGCCTTGAGGATCCATGCAAGCGGCTCGACAAGCTGCCCAAGGCCGCCACTCATATTTCAATCATGTCGCCGGATGAGGTGACGCGGCTGCTGACCGCTGCCACCCGCTACCACAATGGCGCGACTGTGGCTGGTGTCGCCATCGCATTGTTCGCCGGCCTGCGCCCCAGCGAACTGGCCGATCTCCAGCCCGGTGATATCAACGGCCAGCGCATCCGGGTGAGCGGAGGCAAGATGCGCCGAAAGATCAACCGCACGGTGCCAATCCCACCGAACCTCGCGGCATGGCTGAAGAAGTATCCCTTCCGCGGGCTGCCCGCCGGGTGGGACTACAAGACGAAAATCCTCAAAGCAGCGACAAACGCCCGCAACTGGGTGCAGGACATCTTGCGCCACACCTCTATCAGTTATCAGGCCGAGCGTGACAAAAACGAGGGCCTGACCGCGTTCAACAACGGCACGTCGAAGCAGATGATGGACAGCCATTACCGCAACGTCATCGACAACCCGGTGGCCATCAAGGCCTACTGGACGCTGACTCCCGCCACCCTGCCGAAGGACATCGAGGTGACGTTGCCCGCCGACGACAAAGTCACGTGGCCAACAAAGGCAAAGCTGGCCAAACTCGTCTGGCAGAAACCCATGATGCACCTGGCGAAGGACTTGGGCGTGACGGACGTTGCTATCAAGAAACACTGCGTCAAAGCCGGAATCGAGCTGCCTCCACCGGGCCACTGGCAGCG
>CAIZNN010000279.1 GCA_903934285.1 Akkermansiaceae bacterium
AGCAGGCGGTGCCCGCGCCCCTCCCCCATAACTTGGCGCGCATGCCCCCGGGGGCTGCCACGGGAAACGTAGGCCGGGCGTTGAAGCGGGGGCGGCGGCGGCGGGGGGCGACCCGGAATCCAGGGTTGTGTCGGTGCCCGGGACTGGCTAGCCTCGCGGAGTTCCCCAGCCACGGGGGCAAGTCCGCCATGAAAAAGTGCCCCTACTGCGCCGAAGAGATCCAGGATGAAGCCATCAAGTGCAAACATTGTGGCGAGTTCCTCGACGGAAGAGGTGCGGCGCGTGCCGCCACCGCGACAAAAGTGCCGTGGTATTTCGGGGCGGGGGCGATCCTGCTGTCGCTCCTGACCGTAGGGCCCTTGGCCTTGCCGCTGGTCTGGGCCCATCCGCTACTCAAGCCGATTTGGAAAATCGCCATCAGCGCGGTGGTGCTGGTGCTCTCCTGGTTCGCCTTTCAGAAGATCCTCGAATTTTCCAAGAGCTTCGACGAGGCCATCAAGATGCTCGAATTTTTCTAACTACTCGCCCGCCGCCCCGGACAGGTGGCCGCGGCGCCAATTCGCGAGCGTTTATTCTTGATTTGTGGGCGGGCTCTGACTTATCCCTCGGGGGCAATGACACGTTGGTGGCGCATGATCTTGGCAGAGCCGTTTCGGGTGTTTTTCCCGCTGGGGGTGCTGGCGGGGATGGGCGGAGTGCTGCTGTGGCCGCTGTATTACGCCCAATGGCTGGGCTACAATCCCATCGAGGCCCACCCGCGGCTGATGATCGAGGGCTTCATGGGGGCTTTTGTGCTGGGATTTCTCGGCACCGCCTTTCCGCGTCTGGCGGGCAATCGCGGGTGGAGTGGCGGGGAGTTTGTGTTGCTGCTTGGCTTGTGGGTCGGGGTGATCGGGTGCGCGGCGAGCGGGCGGGTGGCTGCCGCGGACGGGACCTTCACGGTGGTGCTGGGCGTGCTGTTTTGCGGGCTGGTGCTGCGCTGGGCCTGCGGCCATCGCGACACACCGCCGCCCGGGTTTGTGCTGGCGCTGAGTGGCTTGTTAGGCGGGGCGGTGGCGGCGGGTTGCTTGGCGTGGGGACAGGGTCTGTGGCTTGGGTTGAGCGGGCAAGCGTGGGCCAAGCTGTGGTTGTTTCAAGGGTTTTTGCTGCTGCCCTTGATGGGCATCGGGCCGTATCTGCTGCCACGGTTTTTCGGTCTGCCCAGCAGCCATTCTTTCGAGGATTCGCCCAGCCCGCCGGCCGGTTGGTGGCCGCGGGTCGGGGCCGCGGTGTTTTGGGGGCTGCATCTGGTCGCCAGTTTCGCCCTTGAGGTCCATGGCTATCCGTTGATCGGCCAGTTGCTGCGGGCCCTCGTGATCGGGGTGTGGTTTGCCATGGAAACCCCGGTGTTCCGCCGCGCCAAACTCTCCTCCACCACCGGCAATGTCGTGCGCGCCGCCATCCTCAGCATGCTCGCCGGCTGCGGTGCCGCAGCCTTCTGGCCGGCCACACGCATCGGCAGCCTGCATTTGTTTTTTGCCTCCGGGCTCGGCTTGCTGGCGCTGGCAGTCGGCACCCGGGTGGCCCTCGGCCATGCGGGCCAACATGCGTTGCTGGTGGGACCCCTGCGCTGGCTGCGCTGGGTGGCGGGGCTGGTGCTGCTGGCCGCCCTCACCCGCATGAGCGCGGATTTTCTGCCGGCCCTGCGCATCTCCCACCACATCTATGGCGCGTGGACCTGGGCGTTGGGCGGGCTGGTTTGGATGGGCGCCGTGACCAGGGTGCTGTGGCGGCGGGAGGACGCGCCACCGCCACGGTCGAACTGTCCACGGCGGCGCTGAGCCTGCGGGCGGATGGGTCTAACTGGGATCAGGCGGCGGCGGCGGCTTCAAGAACACTGCCAGAGTGGTCTCCTCGAGAAATACACGGGCATTTTCCTTGAGCTTCACAAACCCCTCATGCAACGGACAGGGCTCACCTTTGCCACACCAATCCAGGCTATAGGGACACAGGCTGTCCTCTTGCGAGCGCCCGAACAACGACACAATGTCCACCAACCGGATCTCCCCCGGTGGCTTGGCCAAGCGATAGCCCCCGCCCGGCCCGGTAGTCCCTAACACCAAGCCGGCCGCCGAGGCTTGGCTCAGCAACTTGGCCGCCAGCGCCGCGGGAATCTTCCGTGTCCGGCCAATCTCGGCCGATGAAATCGCCGGCGCATCCGCTTGATAGCGCTCCGCGAGATAACTTATCACCGACACCGCCTGGCGGGCCAATTTTCCGTAACGCAACATAGCGGAGCGAAATTCCAGTCGCAGCAACAAGCAAGCACAAAGTGAATTAATGAGACAGGATTCCTGATGAGGTTGTGAATTTCTGCCGACCTCTCACAATCATGGCGCCTTCAGCGGGTGTTGCGAATAGGATGCGCCACAGGTGCCTGCCCACCATTCCCGCGGCGCCCAACAGAAACTGCGGCGCGGCGGGGTGGTTGGTTCAGGGCGAGCGTTCCGGAAACTTGGTTTTCCAATGGGCCAGCGCATCGCGGATTTCATCCGCATCGCGCGACGGGCTCAACTCCCACGTGAGCGGGCAACCGGCGGGGAAAAACCGCAGGATGGCCGCATAATCCAGGGTGCCTGAAAACGGAATCCGGTGGTCGCGCGCCGGCCATTGCACATCATGCACATGCCCGCCCATGAGTCGCGGGGCAATGCGCTCCAGCCATTCATAGTGGTCGAGCAGTCCCAGATTGTGCTTGAGCTGGACGTGGCCGAAGTCATGCCAATAGCCGACCCACGGGTTGTCGGCAAAGTGGTCTTGCAGATGTTCCATCTCGCGCTCGGTGGGCATCTCCTCGAAGTGCGAGCGCGACTCGATGGCAAGCTTGACCCCGACTTCGGCGGCCCGCCCGGCAATCACCGTAAGGGCTTCCAGCGTCCGATGATAGTAAAGAGGCGCGATTTTCTCGCGCTTCCTAACAAATCCGAGCTTCGCCTTGACATATTCCGGTTGCGTCTGGCGACCTTCCGCCACCATTGCGGTGAGCCGCTCGCTCCACTTGTGCGGGTTGAGCGGCACCGAGCCGAGGTGCAGCACCACATACTGCGCCTTGAACTCCGCGGCCATGTCCAGCGTGCGCATCGTCAACTCGAGCGCGCGCTGGCGCTCGAATGGCCGGTGCGAGGTGAATTCAAAAGCGTCCGGCGCGTCGATCAAGACCTCGACCGGCGAGGGGAAAAAATTGTGGATTCCGGCGCAACTGAAGATGCCGCGTTGGAACGCCTTGCGGATGCCCGGCACCTTGGCCACGCTCATGCCGTGAGACAACTCGATATGGCGAAACCCGAGGGCGACGATCTCCTCGATCATCGCCTCACCCTCGGTGTGGCGGCAGTTGTTCCAACATGTCGAAAAGGCTAGCATGATAATTACGCACCCGCGGTGCGGCGCCCACAGCCTGCCCCGGCCGCCGGGCGGATGCAAGCATGCCCTGTGGTGGCAACAGGCCCGCCGGTGCGCGACGCGCGTCTTGCGGTGGATAGGTTCCAGAACCCAGTGGTCTCAGTGGTCCTCAGTGCTTCAGTGGTGAAAAGCGTCACCCACGATCCTGCCGGCATCAATTTTTCGCCGCTGCCACTGCCCGCCCCGGTCCAATCGAAAAACTTGATGCACCCGGCATCGCGCGCTATGCTTGGCTCCGCCACCACTGCTCCGCCGCCACTGCTCCGCCGCCACTGCCGCGCCCCCTCCCTGCCTGTCGCCTTTTTTCTTGCGTCTTGGAGTGTGTGGGCCCTCCCCTCGTCACCGCTCACCATGGATTACTCCACCCTCATCGCCAAACGCCGCGACCGCTTCGCCGAACTGGAAGAAGCCGTGGGCAATCCGGCGTTGTTCGCCGAGCCCAAACGCGCCACCGAATTGTTGCGCGAACATCGCAGGCTCAAGCAGACCCTCGATCTCTGGGAAAATCTCCAAGCCACCAAGCGCCACCTCGCCGATAATCTCGAACTGGCGAAAGCCGACGATGCCGAGTTCGCCGCCATGGCCGCCGAGGAAATCCCCGCCCTTGAAGCCAGCGTCGCGCGCCTGGCTGATGACCTCCAATACGCCCTGCTACCCGCCGATCCTAATGAGGACCGCGACGCGCTCATCGAAATCCGAGCCGGCGCCGGCGGCGACGAGGCGTCGCTCTTCGCCGCGGAATTGATGCGCGCCTATCAACGCTATGCCGACCTCCGCGGTTGGCAATGCCAACATCTGGAAAGCAGCCCGTCGGAAGTCGGCGGCTTCAAGGAGGTGATTCTCAAAGTGACCGGCGACGAGGTGTTTCGCCATCTCAAATACGAAAGCGGCGTGCACCGCGTCCAGCGCGTGCCCACCACCGAAACCCAAGGCCGCGTGCACACCTCCACCATCACCGTGGCGGTGCTGCCGGAAGCCGAGGAGGTCGATGTCGAAATCAAACAGGAGGACCTGCGCATCGAAGTCTGCCGCTCCGGCGGCGCCGGCGGCCAACATGTCAACCGCACCGAAAGCGCCGTGCAGATTTTCCACCTGCCCACCGGCATCTATGTCCGCTGCGAAGAAGGCCGCTCGCAAATCAAAAATCGCGAGATCGCCATGCAGATTCTCCGCACCAAACTCTACGAACAAAAACTCCGCACCCAGCAGGAGGCCTATTCGTCGCACCGTCGCTCGCTCATCGGCTCAGGCGATCGCTCGGAGAAAATCCGCACCTATAACTTCCCGCAATCCCGCGTCACCGACCACCGCATCGGCCTCACCTCCCACAACCTCGCCGGCGTCATGGCCGGCGATTTCTCCGAGTTCACCACCGGCCTGCAAAAAGCCGAAATGGACGAACGCCTCGCCGAAGCCGGCGTGTAAGCAGCTCCCTCTCCGTAACCGCAAAAAAAGGAAAAGGGAACCGGTCGGGGTGGCGTTTTTTACCACGGCAATCCGCGTAATCTGTGGAATCCGTGCAATCTGTGGTTAGATTTTTCGACCCGGCCCGCCACGTCGCTCTTGCGAATGAAGACCGCACAGCGGACTGCGCGGAGCACTCCCCACCCACAAAAAAAGAGCCCGGCCCCGATTGCTCGGGGCCGGGCATATACCTGGCGACGACCTACTCTCACAAGACCTATCGTCTCACTACCATCGGCGCTGCGGCGTTTCACTTCCGGGTTCGGAATGGGACCGGGTGGTTCCACCACGCTCTGGTCACCA
>CAIZNN010000280.1 GCA_903934285.1 Akkermansiaceae bacterium
AGCCCGCATCGCCCATGGATAGAGAAAGAGGAGTCGCGTGGCGGCCATGCTTTCACTTCCCATGGGCGATGCGGGCTAAAGCCCGCGCTCCCCCCCCCCAAGATGCGGCGGCACACCAGAGGTAGCCGGTGCTGATGGGACCCTCAACGGGCGGTATCGATGCGGAGAATGGTCAGTGAGTAGGGCTTGAGAGTGTAGTTGAATTCCGCGGCGACGCCGGCGAAGGTGGACTCCACCTGTCCAGCGCGTAGGATGCCATGGTGACGATGTCCGAGTTGCGCTCCATGCCGATCATGAAGGCGGCCTCGGACAGCGCTCCTAACAAACCACCCGAGCCCACGTTGTTGTTCACGGCGTATTCGCCGACATAGATCCTGGGGCCCTTGCGGTCATAGGAGTCATATTTGTTCGCGTTGGCGAAGAACCAATCCGGCGCGACTTATTGCAGGGGTGGCGCTATGGCGAGATGATGGACGGGCCGACGTTGCCGAAGGGATCGACCGCCCACACGAGCATCTTGCCCTTGACCGTGAGCATGGCGGCCATTCCCGCATAACCCGGCTTTACTGTCGAGGTGATCTGGCCCGTGACAATCCGCACCACGTCGCCGGATTTGAAGGGTCCGGCAACAAAGCCCGCATCGAGGGTGTCGCCCACATAGATCTGCGGCAGATCCCCCGGATAACACTCGCTGGAGGCCGTCAGTTCGCGGTAATACCTCGAGTTGTTGGAGATCTTCTGCGAGGGCGTGCTGGTGACGGTAATCGGCTTGCAATTCGTCGTGGCGACCACTTCGTTGGACTGGCAGATTTCATCGCCGTTGAGCGCCGCCGGACGCACCACATAGTAGTATGTCGCGTTCTTCCCCACGCTGGTATCCGTCACGTTCAACGCCGGCGTCGACACGACCCAGGCATACGGGCCACCGGCGACCGTGCCCCGGTAGATGTGGTAGGAGCTGGCATCTGGCAGCGCCGACCAGCTCAACATCACCGACACCCCGTCCTCCAGCACTTTTGTTAGGGTGACGCAAGCGCAATCGGGATCCGCCCCGGCCCGCACGATAACGCGTGCCGAGGCGGTGTCTGTCAGGTCAGGGTAACCACTGCTGGGATAGGCCGCGTGTGTGTTGTCGGTCACCCGCACCTGGATCACATAGCTTCCCGGGCCGAGATTGGTGAAGAAGGTGGTGACATCGGGCGTCGGGCCGAAGGCATTGTTGAAGTTCTGGCTGCCGTCCAGATCCCAGGCGTATTGGGTGATGGTATCCCCCGGGTAGTTGCCGGCTTGGTGCTGGCCTTCATCCGGATTGACGCTATGGCTGCCGTCGAGGAACCATGGTTTGGCCCCCGGGCACAACACATACGGGCCACCGGCAAAGGCGGTGGGTGCCAGCGGCGGGGTGCCGATGTCCACGATCAAAACGGTTTCCGCCGTCTTGGGCGGCACGCTGTCGTCGGTGACGCGCAGCTTGACCGGGTAATTGGCAACTGCGGAGAACGTCAGGCTGGTGGTCGGGCCGCTGGCGTCAAAAATGCCGTCGGCGTTGGTGTCCCAATCCCATCCGACGATGTTCTTCGAGGCATCCTGTTGGTATGAGTCTGAGCCGCGGAGCGTGATGACCTGTCCGACGACCCCCGGGTTGGGCACGGCCACGGCCACGGCGACCGGGTTGCCGGCGACGTCCGGCAGGGTGCGGTGCAGCATTTGGATCGCCCAGGCGGTCTCGAAAGGACACTGCTCGCCGCTATAGTTATGGCCCCACCACCAACCCGCACCCTGCCCGTCGATGAGCGTGCGGGCCACGCCGTTGGTGGGATCCCCCTTGGCCACCTCGGCGGCATACCAATTGATGGGGGCCACGCCGGCGGTCTTGGACTGGAGCATGACAATCGAGCCGCCGGAGGGATTGAGCGGATCGGCGGGGGTCAGCAACATCGCTTTGGTGAACGAGTACAGACCGTAGTAATGTTCCTTGATGGCGTTATAGGCACCGCCGGTGTTGCCGAAATTGTTGCGGATGAAGGTTTCAGCCTTATCCCAGGACGGCGGTCCGGCCGTGTCGCGGCCGATGCCATTCCACGCCATTTGGACCATGCCCGAGGGGGTGGTGGCAAACAGGCCCCACGCGACAGCGCCGGCCGACGTGTATCCCAAGCTGCCGTCGGCGTTTTGACTATAGGCCAGCCAGACCTTGTTCCAATCCTTCACCCATTGCGGCACGGTCAGCGGCAACGGCGCGGGCACCGCCGTCTGATCCACCCACCCGCTGCGCTCCGCCGCGATCATGCCGATGGCGGCCCACTGGCAGGCCGAGTTGTCGGGGGGGTCTTGGGGATTGTAACGCCAGCCACCGCCCTGGGGACTGTAGTCATACTGCGCCCAGGCATAGCCATCCACCATGTCCTGCAAGATGCTGGCGTAGGTGCGGCCCAAAATGCCGGGATTGGCACCTGCGGGCGCCGTCCCGGTGGTGGTCACGGCGTGCGGCGTGCCGCTGGCCGCCAACGCGTCCATGAACATGCCGCCCTGGTATTCCGGATAGCTCTGGTTGACGACGACGCCATAGCCATTGCCATTGGAGTCGGGATTGCCCCTGGCTTGCGCGCCGATGGCGACCGTGGCCACTTCGGTCATCAAGGTATGCATGCCGCGCATGACGGTTTCGGTGTAGGGGTCGCTGGCCGGGCCGGACTCGACGTGACCGTTGACCTCCAGCGCATTGATGTTGGCGGCATTGATGCCATAGTAGCCCGAGTTGGCATAACCCGAATACTTGCTGGTCCTCCAATGGCCATATTCGATGCCGCCGGAGCTGCTGCGGGTTTGGGCCTTGTGCAAATACCACAGGCCCTCGTCAATCGCGATGCTGGCCTCCACATCAAGACTCTTGGGCAACACCTCGACAAAGTAGGTGGCGGTACCGGTCTCGCCGCTGCTGGTGTCCTGAATGGTCAGGCGGGCGGTGAATACCGTCCCGACCGCCGCCGTGTAGGCGTGACTGGCAGCCACCGCGTAGTTGTCGGTGATGGAGGCCCCGGTGGCCGGAGCGCTGCCGTCGCCGAAATCCCAGGACCAACTGAGGCTGCCGGCACGGTCACAAGTGCCTTTGAGGGTGATGGTTTTGCCGCTGTAGGTGGAGTGCGGCACCAGCGGGTTGCTGGCCACCACAGGAACGGTCTTCACCACTGGCGGCGCCGCGTTGGCGGTGACACCCAGCAGTGCGGTCAAGAGGCTCGCGGCCCACTGGGCGCGACGGAATGACTTGGTTTTCATGGGGGTTGAATTGAGTTTGGTTGTGTCATTGCGAGGGATTTGCTTGGCGGATGAAGGCAGATGTGGCCGGCAGCGACAGCGGCGAGGCGGCCGCCAGGCAGGGCTGCACGGGAGAGGATCCTCCGGCGGGTTCCCGCCGGGATGAAATGGAGCGTCAGCTCATACCCGTGCCTGATGCAAGCGGCTGCGCAGGCCCGCCACGGCCGTCAGTCCCAGACCGAGCAACGCGATGGAACTGCCGCCGTCCGGGACGTGGCCATTGGTATTGGTGGCAAACTCACCAACGGCAAACCCGTCCGAGTCGGCCGTGGTCTGGGTAATGCTGACGCCGGTCAGGGAGGCAAAGGGGTCGTCGATATACACCCCGATGTATTGGGCCATGGCATTGCCATTGATGTTCAGGATAGCGGTGGTGGTTCCCGAGGTGAACTCAAACTCGAAGAAATCCCTCAGATTCGGCTCCACATACATGTAGAACGCCTGGGTGTTGGCCGGCAACGTCAGGTTCAGCGCGTTGGTCATACTCCAGTACACCGGCCCGGTGTAGCCATGACTCCAACTCGACCACCCGCTGCCGACGACGTCGATCTCCACGGGATTGTCAAAGCCCAACGTCCCTCCGCCAAGTGCTACGACATCGGAAACCATGGTGAATTCCGACCTAATCTCGGCTGGAAAGGCCTGCATCGAGTAGCCTCCAAGCGTTGCAGGCGGCGCGGCGGTGCCAGGCGCGGTTACCATATAAATTTGAGCGGCACCACACGGAATGATGGCCATAGCGGTCATTAACAATCCGACTGGCAGGAAATTACTTTTAAGGTTGGCGTGCATGAGTAGTGGGGGTGGGAGTTAAGTAGAAGCATATAGAAGAATCCCGGGAATCACGATAGTTATCTGTTGGTATATTCGCATTCCCTTAACTCCATCATTATGGTGATGTCTCATTGCTACTCATGGGACTGCACTGCGGGCAGTGCGGAACCCGATGCTGGGCCGCGCAACATCTCTTCTGTAAAAGTCCGAACCACCAGCAAACCGGCCATTTGGCCGATCGCCGCCCCCACCTCCCGCCTCTTTGAGAAGGGATCGCGCACCGACCGCGCCCTCAAAGTGGCCATCGCCGAAATGTATCTCCAGGGCGTTTCCACCCGCCAGGTGACCACCATCATGGAAAGTTCTGCGGCATGGAGGTGACCTCGTGTCAGGTGTCGCGCCTCGCTGCGGAGCTGGATCTCCGATTCGAGCAATGGCGCGCCCGGCCGCTGCCCCTCAACCACCAGATCAAACGCCGCACCCGCGTGGCCGGCCTCTTTCCTAACGAAACCTCCGTCCCTCGCCTCGTCACCGCCATCCTGATGGAGGATATAAAATGGGATCACCATATGTGTTGGATATTATGGATTTTGGAGCATCCAGTGAGCTGATCATCAATTGAATGATTATCCCAGGCAACCCCTGGCCCGCCCTGGCCCCGCCCTCCGGTCCGGCCCTGGCCCCGAAGTCCCGCTCCATGATGGCCGCATCCTCGTCCTGGAATATTCCCGACCTCGAATGCCCCCCCCACGAAAACCGCTCGCCCCGATGATTTTCCAACGAAATTTCTTGGCAAAGCGGGCCTGATCGGTATTTTCTCGTTCGAGGAATTTCACCATGAATCCGGCCGCAAACCACTGTGCCTTGCCCAAATTCGCCGTTTGGAGCCATGTACTTGACTCGGTTCGCCAAATGTTCCGGCCTTTTGGCCGCTTTTTCCCCGCCCTCCGGTCCGGCCACCGACTCTACCAACGGCCTTCACCCCGCAAGCAATTTCCTAGCAGTCTAGAGAATAACGACATCCATAAACAACCATGACTCCATTACTCTATCTCAAACTGAGCGCGCTCATGTTCATGCAATACGCCATCTGGGGTGCCTGGATGCCCGTGTTGGCCACGCGCCTGCTGGGTCCGCTGCGGATGACTGGAAAACAAACCGGCTGGATCTATGCTACCCTGCCCTTGGCCAGCATGATCTCGCCCCTTTTCGCCGGGCAACTGGCGGATAAATACGTCGATACCGGCCTTATTCTAGTGGTTTGTCACGGCTTCGGTGCCGTATTGCTCTTCGGCGCGGCGCGCATCACCCGCTTCAAGCCGCTGTTTCTCATCATGCTGATGTACACGATGTTTTATGCCGCCAGCATCCCGCTGGTGAATTCCCTCATGTTCAGCCACCTCACTGACGCTGAAAAACAAGCGCCTGGCATATTCATCTGGGCACCGGTCGCCTGGGCGCTCATCGGCTATCTGCTCAGCGGTTGGCGCAATCTGCGCAAGACGGAGGGCGATGGCAGTGATTGCCTCAAATTCGCCGCCATTCTATCAGTCATGATGGTTGTCATCTGCATGCTCCAGCCGGCCACTCCGCCCAGGGGAGCTGAAGGGGTGCCGATGCTCAAAGCGCTCTCCATGCTTTCCGACCCGCACTTTGCCGTGTTCATCTTTGTTTCGCTGTTTGTGGGCGGGATGATGCAATTCTACTTCCTGGGCACCGGCCAATACCTGCAAGACCGCAGCATTTCCGGCAAGAACGTCCCCGCCATCATGGGCATTGCCCAGGCGGCGCAAGCCTTGGCCACGCTCTTCGCGCTGGGACTGCTCTTCACCCAACTCGGCCCCAAATGGACTCTGACCTTGGGGGCCGCATCGTGGATGGTCCTGTTCCTGCTCTACACCCTCAAAATGCCCAAGGCCTTCATCATCGGCGGGCAGGTGTTCCACGGCTTGGCCTACGTGTTTTTCATGATCGCCGGCCAGATGTATGTCAACAAGGTGGCACCTCCAGAAATCGCGGGCTCGGCCCAGGCGCTGATCATCCTCGTCACCACCGGCATTGGACTGTTCCTCGGAACCCAGGCGGCGGGTTTCTCGATGGACCGGTTCAAGGTGAACGGGCAAATCAACTGGAGCAAGGTATTCCTCGTTCCGATGCTCGTCACCGCATTGGGGGTCATCATCCTCGCGGTGGCGTTCTAAGACAGCCCGACTGCATCCGCCCACCACAGCAATGCGATCCGGAGAAGCCGTCAAAACCACGGGACGGCCCTTGGGCGTGCCAGTGGGTGGCCGGGTGCGGATTTCCTGACCATGAGTGTGCCTCGCCTGCGCAGGTTCGCCGGTCCCGACGGTTCCGCCAAGAGCACCATCAAGAGTGTGCTGCCGCCTGAGTTGCCCGGTGCTTACATCAACCCGGATGAGATCGAAGCCGAACTGCTCGAACCGGGCAAGAGCGAGGTCACCTTGTAGCTGGCCAATGGCAAAACCGCCAAGGTGCCGCTGGCTCGCCTGAGCGCGGAAGACCAGGCCTTTCTGCTCAAGGCGGCCAGCCTGCCCAAGCCCAAGGGCGTGTCCGTACCCGGCAGCCTCGCCAAGTGCAACGGATTTGACGCGTTCTGGCCGTCGGCCGCCCAGTGCAGCCTGGACCTCAAGATCGATGTCATATCCGAGGACAAGAGCACGCAAAAGTTTATTTATCAAAGCGCCCACTTCCAGTTCGTGTGCAATGCCCAACTCCGCCCCACGGTGATTGCCGCCTTGGCCACCGTGTTTGAGGGCACCCACGAACTGCTGCGGGTCATACCGCTCAACAACCGCCTTACCGCGACCCCACCAAGCTCAGCGTGTTCTTGTGCGACAGCATGGCTGCCTACCACGCGCTGGGTGGCCCGCCCAACACCGCCGGTGCCTGCGCCGGCAGTGGCGCCAGAGCCGTGATCCTGGTACCGCTGGATAGCTTGGGTGTTAGAAAAGCCCCCGGTAAGGATGAGTTCCTCGTCGACCCCCAAACAAACCAACATGGTGCTTGCCCACGAATTGACCCATGCGCTCATGGAGGACCAGGTGACGGCGGCCGCATGTTAGGCAAAGCCATCGAGGCCCCGCCCCTCAAAAATTTCATGTCCCAGACCTACGCGCAGTATGTCTCCAACCCGCAGTTCTGCTACGGCATGGGCACGCTTCTGACCTATTATTTCTATCACCTTGACGGCCGCGGCAATGCGGCCCGCATCAAAGCCTACGTGCAGGCCTTGCAAGATGGCAACCCGGAACCCAGCGCCCGTGAGAAACTCCTCGACGGCAGAACTTGGTCACAACTGGAGGCCGATTTCACCGCCGCCATGGCCAAGCAGGGAATCAAGATGAAGTTCGCGGGGTGAAGCTCGGGGCGGCCGCCTTATGCCGCGTGATGAGGCACGCACGACAATGAGCGGCATGCTCCTTGAAGTAAATCTCATCGTATTTCGCGTTGCGCCATCGCCGCGCTCTGATGGCAATCAGGCGTAGAAGCCGCATTCGTAAGCGGTGTCGAACAGCGCGAGGATATTCTCCGGCGGCACCTCACCCTGGATGTTGTGGCAATTGTTGAAAACGTAGCCACCGCCGGGCATGAGCGCCTGCACATTGTGGCGGACGTCGGCGGCGACCTCCTGCGGCGTGCCGCGCGGCAGGATGTGCTGGGCATCGACGCCGCCGCCCCAGAATGTGAGTTGTTTGCCGAAGCGGCGCTTGAGCTCATCCGGGTCCATGTTGCGTGCGCTGAGCTGCACCGGGTTGAGGATGTCCGCGCCGTTGTCGATGAGTTCCGGAATGAAGTCGACGCAGGAGCCGCAGGTGTGATACCAGATTTTGGCCTGGGTGCGCGACCGGATGTATTGCACCAGGCACTTGTGGCGCGGTTTGACGAGGCGGCGGTAGATGTCCGGGCTGAACAGCGGGCCGGTCTGGCCGGCGAGGTCGTCGCCGACCATGATCACGTCCACCACGTCACCCACTTCGTCGAGGAACACGCGGAACCAATCCATCCAATACTTGAGCGTCTGGTCGAGCATGGCCTCACAAAACTCCGGCTCGCCCAGCAAGTCGCAGAACCATTGTTCGAGGCCGCGCATATACCAACAGATTTCATAGACCACGCCGGAGATGCCACTGACCACGGCATAGGGCGTGTCGTTTTTCAGCGCCAAGGCCCGTTGGCGCAGCCCGGCGAAGCGGCCCGCATCGTCACCCTTTGGCCACGGGTAATCCTTGATGTCGCCAAGGCTCGCCGTGGCTAACGGATGGTGCGTGATGTCCATGTAGTAGGGTGCCTCGTCGGGCATCGACCAGCGGATGCCGAATTCGTCCGTGAGGTCCTGCCACGCCCGGCCGTCGCGCATGGCTGGGACGATGCCGCCCTGCCAGCTGGCCGCTGCCCCGGCGCGGATATAGCGGGTGTCCACATGCAGTCTTTCCAGCACCTGCTCGCAGGGCACGGCGAGTTGCTGCACCGCATCCATGATGCGCAACTCATCGTTGATGCCGAGGTGCTTGATGAGTTTGAGGTAGGCGTCTTTGTGGATACCGGTCTGGTTGCCGCCGAGATCAATCGGCACGCGATCCGGAACTTGGTGATTGAGCGCGGTGAGGACGCGCTCCCGGGAAGTCATGGTTTCTACCTTGGACATGGGCGGCTTGCTCGGTTGGTGGTGAATGGATTTCGCAGCGAGGATAGCGATTCGTTGCGGGATGGCAAGGGGAAAGGTTTGCAATATTGGCTCAGCGAAGTGTGCCGAGGATCTCCTCGATTGAGAACCGCGCGCCACAGATCACGCTGTCAGATGCACCGTAGTACATCGTCAACTCGTCGCCATCGACAAGATGCCCGTTGGTGAAGACCACGTTGCCGAAAAATCCCGCCTGCTCGTACGGCGCTGTCGGTTCCATGATCGGAGGCACCGGAGCGCGCCAGCACTTTCCACGGCTCGTGGAGGTCGAGCAACATGGCCCCCAGGCAATAGCGCGTGGGGTCGGCGCTCGCCCCGTGATAGATTAGCAGGCACTCGATTTCCATGCCCGGGATGCTCGGGCGCAGGTCGGCGGGCTGAAGGATCGGGTTTTCCTGAAAGCGCTTGGCGAGATCGGACATGCGGCTTGTCTTTCGTTAGTTTCCGGCATTGTCAGCGGCGCCGGCTGCAGGCCCCATGGCGGCGGCCCCGTCTGGTCTCCGCGCAGGCATGCCGCCCAATACGGTTTACTTAGCACCCTTGGTGGTTTGAGTCGAGGCTCCGGGCAAGATGCCCGGGCCACCTGTGGCGCGGGCATCCTGCCCGCCGCCTCTTTCTGTCTCGTCCCTGTCGCGTCTTAAGTAAACCGTATTGGGCATGCCGCCTCAGCTCTGGCGCTGCACCTCGGCGATCATGGCGAGGATGTTAGGCACGGGGGTGCCGGCCTGGACGTTGTGGCACGAGCAACAGATATAACCGCCGTCGCGGCCCAGGGTGTCGATGCAGGTGCGGGTCTCCCGCCGCACCTCCGCGGCGCTGCCGAAGGGCAACACCTGCTGGTTGTCCACGCCGCCGTGGAAGATGACCTGCGCGCCAAAATCGCGCTGCAGCGCGGCGCGCTCCATGCCGGGGCAGACATGTTGGATCGGGTTGAGGACATCGACGCCGCAGGCGAGGATTTGGGGCAACAGCGGGCGCACCGCCCCATCGGTGTGGTAGAGGACCTTTTTGCCGTGGCGGTGGATGAGGTCGCACCACTTCTGGAGGCGCGCGCGGAAGTGGCGGTCCCACGCGGCGGGTGCCAGCAACAGGCTTTCCTGGGTGCCCATGTCGTCGCTGATGAACACCAGGTCAATGAGGTCGCCCATCTCGGTTAGGTATCGCTCCAGCATCGCGGTCTGGATCACGTCGATCCGCTCCAGCGTCGCATCGAGGAAGTCCGGCTCGGCAATGACGTCCATCAGCGCGTTCTCCAACCCGCGCATCTGACAGTAAATCTCAAAATGCGACACCCACGGGCCGATGGTGGCGAAGTGGCACGCGCGCGCCTGGCGGGCCCACGCCTTGGCCCCGGCGTAATCGAAGTTGGCCGGCTCCGGCCACAGCGGGTAGTCGTCGAGTTGGGCGGGGGCGTCGCAGCCAGCCAGCGGGGGCGCGCCGAATTCCTGATAGGTGGCAACTCCGGCCTGGATCATGCGGGTAGGCACGCCCCACATGGTTTGGCCGTTGCCTTCATTGGGGTCGAAGCGACCGCTGCCGTAGCCGGGGAACACCCACACGATCTTGTCGAGCCCGAGTGCCTGATAGACCGCGAGTTCATCGCTCTGGCCGGTGTGGCGGCGCAGCGCTTGCAGCACTTCGGGGGTGACCCACAAGTCCACCGGCGTGCGGTCGGTCGGCTGGCGGTCAAGGGTGGCGAGAATCCGTTCTCTGGGGGTCATGGGTGGCGGGGTTGTGGAAAATGACCGGGACGGCATGCCGCGCCGGAGGGCGGCAGGATAAATCGCCATCTCCGAGCAACGCAACTGGAAAAACCCGCCCCCCGGCGAGTGCCTAAAGGGTTGTCGCCGGGCGCGCCGGGTGCCATGCTCGCCGCCCCACATGACCTCCGAGCCTTCACCTTTCCCGCCAACCCATAGGACGAAATCCTCCTATGATAAATTCCCGGGCATCGCCGTGCCCGACGGCCAAAGCGCCTGCGTGCAGGGCTGGGACGCCATTGCAGCCCGCCTGCAACAAGCCATAGCCGAGCACGCGCCACCCACGACCGTCCTGGTCGTCGAGTGCTACACCGGCGTGGACGAAACCGAGGTGCTCACCGAATTGGCAGCGCGCCTCACCCCCGCACTCATCATCGACGCCCGCGACGCGCTGTTGGCGCCAGCCGCGATTGACGCGCTGGTGGCACCCTTTCTCGGCGGCGGCGACCCGGTGTTCGGGTTTCTATCCGGCCTGACGCTGCCGGAGTTTTTCGACCCGGCCCGGCTGGCGCAGTTGCGTGCCAAAGTGGCGGCGGCACCCCACGGATTGGTGCTCATCGCCGGCTGCGGCGCGCGCCTGGTGGCCGATGGCGACTTGCTGGTGTACGCCGATCTGGCCCGCTGGGAGGCGCAGTTGCGGTTTCGCCGCAACCAAACCGGCAACCTCGGCGCCAACAACCACGCCCTCGCCGCAAGCCTGCAATACAAGCGCGCGTTCTTCGTGGACTGGCGGGTGTGCGACCGCTGGAAACGCCCGCTCATCGCACAGTGGGATTTCCTGCTCGATACCAATACCGCACACGAACCAAAACTCGCGGATGGCGCGGCGCTGCGCTGCGGGTTGCGCCATGCGGTGACGCGGCCATTCCGCCTCGTGCCGTTGTTTGACCCCGCACCGTGGGGCGGCCAGTGGATGAAGGAAGTCTGCGACCTCGACCGCGCCACGAAAAATTTCGGTTGGTGTTTCGACGGCGTGCCGGAGGAAAACAGCCTGTTGTTGGACTTCGGCGACACCCGCGTGGAAATCCCCTCGCTGGACTTGGTGTTCGACCAGCCGGTGGCGTTGTTAGGCGACGCGGTGCACGCGCGCTTTGGCGACGAATTCCCGATCCGCTTCGACTTGCTCGACACCATGGGTGGCGGCAACCTGTCGTTCCAAGTGCATCCGCTCACCGAGCACATCCAACAGCACTTCGGGATGCACTACACGCAGGATGAAAGTTATTACATGTTGGATGCCGGGCCGGAGGCGCACGTCTATCTCGGGTTGCAGACGGGCATTGACCCCGCGGCGATGCTGCGTGACTTGGAAATCGCCCAAGCCGGCGGCGAGCCGTTTCCGGCGGCGCGTTACTCAAATCAATTCCCTGCCAAAAAACACGATCACTTCCTCATCCCCGCGGGCACCGTGCATTGCAGCGGCGCCCAATCCATGGTCCTGGAAATCAGCGCCACTCCCTATATCTTCACCTTCAAAATGTGGGACTGGGGCCGCCTCGGCCTGGACGGCAAGCCGCGCCCGCTGCACCTCCATCACGCCATCCCCAACATCCAGTGGGATCGCACCACCGAATGGACCCGGTGCAACCTGGTCAATTGTTTCCAACCCGTGGCCGCCGGCGACGGCTGGCGCGAAGAGCGCACCGGCCTGCACCCGCGCCAATTCATCGAGACACGCCGCCATTGGTTCAGCAAAACAGTCTCCCACGACACCCGCGGCGGCGTCCACATGCTCAACCTCGTCGAGGGCGAGGAGGCCGTGGTCGAAAGCCCCAGCGGCGCCTTCGAGCCTTTCGTCGTCCACTACGCCGAGACGTTCATCGTGCCCGCCGCCGTCGGCCCCTACACCATCCGCCCCCACGGCCCGGCTCTCGGCCGCGAGTGTGCCACCATGCAGGCGTTTGTTAGGACCTGAGCGGCACCGGCGGCATCATGTTGCGGGCGGCGGCGATGGTGGCGCGGCGCCTCACTCCCCGCACCCGAAATAGCCCCTGGCATTGTCAAAGCACACGGATCTAACCAGACTGGCGAGCGTCTCGAAGTCATCGGGCAGCTCGCCGCGCTCGGCCTCGCCGCCTAACAGGTTGGCGAGCACCCGGCGGAAATACTCGTGGCGTGGAAACGACAGGAACGAGCGCGAATCGGTGAGCATGCCCACAAAGCGCGACAGCAGCCCGGTGGCGGAGAGGGCGTCGAGTTGCAGTTCGATGCCATTTTTCTGGTCGAGGAACCACCACCCGGCACCGAACTGGATTTTGCCGGCGACGCTGCCATCCTGGAACGCCCCGGCCAGCGCGGCAAACAGATAGTTGTCGGCCGGATTGAGGTTATAGAGCACCATCTTGGGCAGGGCCTCGCGCCGGCTCAGGGCATCGAGGTATCTAACAAGCGAGGCGCCCTGCGGGACATCGCCGATGGTGTCGTAGCCGGTGTCCGGTCCGAGCCTGGCGTGCATCAGGGAGTTGGTGTTGCGGAAGGCGCCGAGGTGGAGTTGCTTGGTCCAGCCGCGCGCGGCGTCGAGCTGGCCGAAAAAAACCATCAGATAGAACGCGAACCGTTCGGTGTCCTCGGCGGTGGCGGCCTGGCCGCCGCGCGCCTTGGCGAAAATGAGCGCGGCGGCGGCATCCGAGCACTCGAGCGCGGGGCAGCGGCTCAAGCCATGATCTGACAAGCGCCCGCCGGCGGCATGGAAATCGTCGTGGCGCGTCTGCAACGCCGCCAGCAAGTCCGCCAGGTGGCTGATCGAGCGACCGGCCACCGCCTCGAGTTTGGCCAACCACATGGCCAGCGCGGCGGGCTGGTCCACCATCAACGCCTTGTCGGGACGGAAGGTCGGCAGCACCCGCGTGGCGAGGCCGGCGGCAGCGATCGCGTGGTGGTCATCGAGCGACTCGGCGGGATCATCGGTGGTGCCGACCATCCGCACGTCGAAGCGTTTGAGCAAGCCCTGCGCGCAAAAGTCCGGCTCGGCGAGTTTGGCATTCGCCTGTTGCCAGATCGCCTCGGCCGTGGCCGGGGACAACAGCAGATCGATGCCGAAGTAGCGCTGAAGTTCCAGATGCGCCCAATGGTGGCTGGGGTTGCGCAAGGTGAAGGGCACGGTGGCCGCCCAGGCTTGGAATTTCTCGCGCGGCGTGGCATGGCCGGTGATGAGGTCTTCCGCCACCCCGTTGGCCCGCAGCAGGCGCCATTTGTAATGATCGCCGCCCAGCCAGATGTCGGTTAGATCGGCCCACCGCCGGTTGCCGGCGATTTCGCGCGGCGAGAGGTGGCTGTGGTAATCGATGATCGGCTGGCCCTTGGCCACCTCGTGAAACAAGCGCCGGGCGGTGGCCGAATGCAGCAGGAAATTTTCATCGAGGTAAGCCATCGCGCCGCCATCACACCAGAGACCGCGGCGGGTTCCAAGCCGGCAATGGAAAAATCCTCCAGACCTCACAAACATAATGCCAGCCATTACGTTCAGCCCACAGGCAACCCGTCCCCTGCCCGCGCGACAATTCTGTGTGCGAGCAGGCCGCTGGATGTGGCGACGGGGTGGCTCCGCGTGAAATGATGTGGGCCACGGTTGGCTTTGCGGTGGACGCGCAAGCCAAACCGGGGTAAATGGGTGCCGCCGACCCGGAACCGAGACCCGGCCGCTTGGCGACACAACCAAGGAATCAGCCCATGCACACCCCGCTCCTCCTCCTTGCCGCGGCGCTGCTGCTGGGACCGCTGGCACCACAGGCAGCGCTCCAGGCGGCCGATGCCAAACGGCCCAACATTCTCTACATCATGTCTGATGACCATGCCGCCCATGCCATCAGCGCATATGGCAGCCGGGTTAACCAGACGCCTAACATCGACCGCCTGGCCAATGAAGGCATGCGCTTCGACCGGGTGTTTGCGGTCAACTCGATTTGCACGCCGAGCCGGGCCTGTATTCTAACTGGCAAATACAGTCACCTCAACGGGGTGCCCGTGTTCAACCGCTTCGACGGGTCCCAGCCGACCGTCGCCAAGTACCTGCAAGCCGCCGGCTATTACACCGGCATGTTTGGCAAGTGGCACCTTGAGAGCGATCCGACCGGTTTTGACCGTTGGACGATTCTGCCGGGCCAGGGCGACTACTTCAACCCGGCGATGCTCGAGCCCGGCGGTCGCCGCGTCATCACCGGCTACGTCACTGACATCATCACCGACCTGTCCATCGAGTTCCTCAAGAACCGGCCGCAGGACAAGCCGTTTTTTTTGATGTGCCACCACAAGGCACCGCACCGCAATTGGCAGCCGGACGCCAAGCACAAGGCGATGTTTGCCAACAAGGAGATCCCCGAGCCGGCGAGCTTGCGCGACGATCACCGCGGGCGCGCCGATGCCCTCCGCGAGTGCAAACAGAAAGTGTTGGAGGATCTGGGTCCCAATGACACCAAAGGGCCGCCGCCGGCCGGCTTGACTGGCGACGCGTTGTTGAAATGGAAATACCAGCGCTACATGCAGGACTACCTCGCCTGCGTCCAGGCGGTGGACGACAACGTCGGCCGGCTTCTCGACTACCTCAAGGAGGCCGGTCTGGCCGACAACACGATCGTGATCTACACCAGCGACCAGGGGTTTTTTCTCGGCGACCACGGCCTCTACGACAAGCGCTTCATGTATGAGGAGTCGATCAAGATGCCCTTCCTCGTCCGCTGGCCTGGGGTCGTCAAGCCCGGCGCGGTTCAGTCGGCCATGGGCCTCAACGTCGATTTCGCGCCAACCTTCATGGAACTCGCCGGCCTGGCGGTGCCCGCCGACATGCAAGGCCACAGTCTCGTGCCGCTGCTCAGCGGCGAGCGGCCCGCCGCCTGGCGCACCAGTTGGTATTACCGCTACTATCATGATCCCGGTGACCACAACACCCGCGCCCATTACGGCGTGCGCACCGAAACCCACAAGCTGATCTATTTCTGGAAGATTGACCAATGGGAGATGTATGATCTCGTCAAGGATCCCGCCGAATTGCGTAACATCTATCAGGATCCCGGCCAGGCCGACACCGTCGCCAAGTTGAAGGCCGAGCTCTATCGGCTCAAACAGGAACTCAAGGACGACGACCAGTTCGCCAACCCATGAGCGTTAGCCACGGGGCGTGCCGCGGCGGTCACTCGCGAAGTTGCGACGAGGTTTGCAGCTGGCTCACGCGGTGAAGTCGGGCAAGGATTTTTCCCAAGCCCTGAGGGCGGCGAGGCTTTGGTGCCAGAGGTCTTGGAGTTCCGCGTGGGTGGCGGCGGCCTGCCCGGGCAGGATGTTGTCCTGGCGTTCCAAGTCGGCGAGGCGGGCGGTCATGGCGACACAGCCGAAATAGGCCACCAAGCCGCGCAAGGCATGGGCGCGGGCCTTGAGATGCACCATATCCCCCTGTTCGATGGCGGCCTGGATTTGGCCGAGTTGCACGGGGACGTCTTCAATGACATCGCCGAGCAGATCGAGGTAATCGACCACTCCGATGACGACGAAGGTCTCGAGTTGGTGGTAGTCGAGTAGCGGTGCTTGCGGGGATGGACTTGAGATAGGTGAATCCATGACAGGCAGGAGGTGGGAGGTGATGAGGGCTGGGCGGGGGGAGACGGAAGGGCTGGACGGGGGCACAGCCAGAACATTTGGAGTGTTGCGTGGGGCGTGCCGCCAAGGCAAGCTCAAAAATGGCGCAAAAATGGTGATGGGATTTGCTGCCGCCTCACCACCTCAGGGCTGCGGCAGCCACTTGCCGAGCATGGTCGCGAACATTTGGGGTGACACCGGCTTGGCCAGATAGTCATTCATTCCCGCCGCGAGGCACTTGTCGCGATCGCCGAGCATGGCATTGGCGGTCATGGCAATGATCGGCACCTCTGGATTGTGCACTGCGGTCCCCGCGCGGCGGATTTGACGCGTTGCCTCCAGGCCATCCATCACCGGCATCTGCACGTCCATGAGCACCAGATCGTAGGTCTCGGTGGCCAGGGCTTTAAGGGCGTCCGCGCCGTTGGCTACCGCGTCGGCGCGCAGGCCCAGGTGTTTGAGGATGCTCATGGCCACTTGTTGGTTGGTGAGATTGTCTTCGGCCACCAGCACGCGCCCGTGGCGGTCGGCTAACAGATTGAGCAACGCGTGTGCGGCGGAGCGTGGGGCGGTGGAGCGAACTGCCCGGACGGCCGCCTGCTTGGCCAGACGCACGGTGAACCAGAACTCCGAGCCCCGGCCCTCGGTGCTGGTCACCCCGACTTCACCGCCCATCAACTCGGCGAGTTGTTTGGCGATGGTCAATCCCAGGCCGCTGCCGCCGTAGCGCCGCGGAATCGAGGCGTCCGCCTGCCTGAACTTGTCGAAGAGAACGCTGAGTTTGTCGGCCGGAATGCCGATGCCGGTGTCGCGCACCGCGAAGCGCAGGAGGACGTCTTTGGGCGCCGTTTCCACCAGCGCCACGCTGATTCGCACCTCGCCGGCGAAGGTGAACTTGATGGCATTGTCCGCCAGATTGGTCAGGATCTGGCGCAGGCGGGCCGGGTCCCCCCGCAGCAAGGTGGGCACCGC
>CAIZNN010000281.1 GCA_903934285.1 Akkermansiaceae bacterium
CCGGCCCTGATCGAACTTGACGGCACGTCGGCCTGCCGCATCAACCTGGTGGCGGGCGAGTATTCCTGATTCTTCCCGGTATGGTCTGCGGGGTTCATGGGCACCCTCTCTGGGAAACCGGAGGGGGTGCTTCATTTTGACAACATCACACCGGCATGGGACTTGAATCAGACATTCTATCAGACCTGCGGCAGCTTCTCACCGAACATGGCGTGAGTGCGCGATGGCAGGGGATCGACCTGTTGGTTCTGATCAGCCGGGTGAAGCGTGAACAGCAAATCGAGATGGGCGGATTCGTTGAGTCGCCGGAACTGAGCCTGCGGGTGCCCAAGGCGGCATTTCCTAACACGCTCCCGAAATTTGGCGAGCGCATCGAGGTGGAGGGCACCGAATACCGCATCTCACAGGTGTCATCCCATCCGCGTTCCCCCTTGCTCACCCTCAGCCTTTCAACAACCGATGAGTGACGGCGCCATCAGGTTCACCGCGAAGATGAAGGGCGGCAGCGATGTGATCCGCCTGCTCAACCGGTATCCACAAAAAGTCGGCCGAACGCTGGAATCCCTGGTGAAGCAGGAAGCGCGGGGGCTTGCCGTGGAACTGGCACGCAACACCCGTCCGTTCGGGTTTTCAGATAAGGCGAGGAAGCGGGGCGAGGGCGCGGTTGCCGATGACATCAACCGGGTGTTTGCGCTGCCCTCCGATGCTTACGACAACATGAAACTGCTGGATCCCGCCGCCGCTGACAAATTCTGGGCGAACATCCAGAACCGCCGGTTTGCCAAGGCTGAACAATCGCTCAAGTCGTCCAACTCAAATTGGAAAAACCTGTCGGTCGGGCGGCTCGATCCGAAGCTCCACCGGGAAAGCCGCACCGGTCCATACGCCAACGTCAGGCGCAAAACGCCCGCGCAGGTTGTCACCAGTCCGAAGGCTCTGGACTCTTACATCGCCAAGATCCAGAAGCGGGTCGGCTTCGCCAAGGGGTCGTGGATCAACGCGGCCAAGGCCATCGGCGGGCGGGTTCGCGGCGCCGCGCAATGGGCGACCCGGCACAAGCAGGCCCCAGGGACGGCCACCGTGAAGACCGGCGACAAGCCATCTGTCACGCTGGTCAACAACCTCGACTACATCGAACAGGTGACCACCGCCAAGGGCATCGAGCTTGCGCTGCAAGTGGCCGCGGGAAAGCTCAGGAAGGCGTTGGCCACATCATTGAGGGTAATCAACGCCAGGGCGAACCGGGCCATGCGCAAAGCGGGTTGACGCGCCACCACCGGGCAAGATGCCCAACATGATCGAAGACCGCCTCGCCTCGCTCCTGGCTGAATGGATCGACTCCAACAGGCCGGATGAATTCCCAGCCACCATCCCCGTCCACGTCGCCCGCCGCGACGAAATCCGCACCCGCCCGTGCGTTGTGCTCAACACGTCGGAATCCAAGCCGGTCCCGGCCATGCCGCACACCGCCAGGGTGAAGCTCGACGTGCATTTGTTCTCCCAAGTGGATGACACCCCGGCGGACACCCACGCCGAGTGGGCGGGCAAATTGGTTGTCCTGCTCAAGGGCAAGGCGGCGATCCAATCGGCGCTGGACTGCGAGACGTTCGTGCTGCACGACTTGCTAGAGCGTGAAAGCGTGACCACTCCCGACGAGGCGCGGGGCCGTGAATCCATGCTGAGCTACGAGGCCGTCGTGTCGGCAGTGTGAAATTTCCCGTCTTCTGTCTTCTGTCTTTGAGCGCAGCGGTCTTCTGTCTCCGGGCGCAGCCCGGCCCGGTTGACACCGCACCCGCGGTCAAATGGCCGCGACTTTCCTTGGCACTACTGGCAACTGGGGTATCCCGAACGATGAGTCGGGAATCATCATCACCGATCTTGCGTTCGACTACTCGAACCAGGAAAAGACGGTTCTGAACAAGAGCGGGGAGATCATCGGCCTCGCGCTCTA
>CAIZNN010000282.1 GCA_903934285.1 Akkermansiaceae bacterium
GGCGGTGGGGGCGGTTACGGTGACGATGATGAGGGTGGTATCATCGATCCCGCAATTGTCAATTGACCGGTGGAGGAGAGTTTCCGCAGTGGGGGCGGGGTTGTCCGGGCACTTGGCGAGGGCCTCGGCGATGTGGCGTTCCCACAGGCCGTCGATGAGGCCATCGGAGCACAGCAGGAAACGGTCGCCGGGGTGATAGGGGATGGCTGCAAAGTGCGGGCACACGCCGGGGTGGCCGCCGCCGACCACTTCGTAGAGGGCGGAGCGGCGCGGGTGGTTGCGGAATTGGATTTCGGAGATTTCGCCGCGTTGCCATTGGCCAAAGGCGGAGGTGTGGTCGCGGGTCAGTTGGGTCAGTTCACCGTGGCGCGACAGGTAGATGCGGGAGTCGCCGGCGTTGGCCAGGTAGAGGTTGTCCGGGGTGAACCAAGCCAGCGCCAGGGTGGCGGCCATGCCGTGGCATTCCGCGCGGCCGGCGGCGGCGGCATTGATGTGTTCATGGACTGAGCGCAGGGCGTCGTCGAGGTGGCTGAGGCAATCCGGAAACAAGCCTGCGGCGGCGGCCTTGAAGGTTTCCGGGATGATTTCGCTCATTTGCTGGAGAATGAGCGCGGAGGCCAGATCGCCGGCATTGCCGCCGCCCATGCCATCGGACACCGCGAACACCAAGTCGTGGTTGGCCAGTGAATGGCCGCCGTCTGCGGCAAGGGTTTCCGCGCCCTGCGCACCAGAGGCGAAGGTAATGAAGGAATCGTCGTTGCGGGGCTTGCGGGACCCGCTGTGCGAGCGGGCAGCCCAATGGAGGAGCGCGGCGGCGGGCACGGGGTGGTTGTTAGGGAGTGGGCGGGGCGGGGGGCGCGGCAGTTGGCGGCGGGACCAGCCCGGGCGGCGGCGGGAGGATCTCGGCGAGTTCAAAATCGATGACGCAAAAACAGCCGAGCTTGTCGGAGTAGGTGATGTTGCGTGCTTCGGCATCCAGATGGCGCACGCCATAGTCGTGTTCGAGCTTGCTGAAGATGCGGTCGGCCTTTTCCTTGGTGATCTGGCTGGCGGGCTGGCCGCAATTGGTCGAGACGAAGTAGTACTCGTCCGGGTGCTGTTCCAACAGCTTGGGCACGTACGGGCAGCCGCGTTGCTCCAGCACTTTGAGCACGGCCACTTCGGTGGCATAGCGCTCGGCGGCACCGGTCCCGCGCAAGCGCTTGTGGACGTTGCCGTAGAAATCGATCCGCACTTGCGAGCGGATGCCGTCTTTGAGCGGTTCGAGGGACATGGCATCGGCGCGCAGATGCGCCGCGCCGAAGAGAACCGCTGGTGCCAGCGATGTCACGCGCAAAAAGACTCAAGACAACAAGACCCAAGCCCCAAGGACAGACGTTTGACAATGCCAACTCTCCGCCGGCTGGGAGTGGGTCGCAACCCACTGAGACATGGAAGTCAGACGGTACGACAGCACCCGGCAGCCCGAGAAATTCTCGTACATTCGCATATCAACACGGCGAAACGACCGCAGCCCCCGGGGAGTGCGGTCGTGGAAAGGAACGAGAGGGAAGCGCTCGGCTCAGCTCTTGCTGGCAGCGGTGCGCGCCTTGCGGATGATGCTGGCCACGGTTTCCGAGGCCTTGGCACCCACCGACAGCCACTTGTCGGCCTTCTCCAGGTCGATGCTGTAATTGGTACCTTCGACCAGCGGGTCGTAGGTGCCAAGTTGCTCGATATAGAGGCCGTCGCGGCGCTTGCGGCTGTCCACGGCCACGATTTTGTAATAGGGGCGGTCTTTGGTCCCTTTGCGATTGAGTCGGATAGCTACAGCCATGGTGATGCGTCGTTTCAGTGAGCCCGGAAGCGGGTCGAGCCGCAAGGTGGAAGAAGAAGTCCGGCTTGCCAAGCGAAAACCACAAGTTTTTTTCGGATAAGGCGGATTTTTTCCGCAATGGCGCGGTGGTGGGCAGCGGGCCGGCTTAGTACGGGTTTGGCGGGGCGGGCGGGCAGCCGATGAGGCAGGAGAGGCGGTGGTTGAGGCTGGCGAGGGTGGCGGGATCGGTGACTTTTTCGCCCGTGCCGGTGGTGATGTAGAGGGTGTCCATCGCCACGCCTTTCTCGGTGCAAATCCGGGCATGGGCGGTGGTCAGGCCGTGCTGGTTGATGGCCAGAAACAAGTCGTGGAGCAGGCCGATGCGGTCGAGGGCCTGGATTTCCACGGTGGTGCAGGTGGGGTGGAGTTTGTTGCTGACGTAGGCCTGGACGGGGACGGTGATGGCGTGAGGGGAGCGCGGTTTGAGGTGGTCGGCGCTGCGGCGGAGGTGGCGCTCCGGCTCGTATCGTTCGGCAACCAGGATGGCATGGAAGCAATCGAGAAAACTTTTCCGCATCGCGGCATCGGCCACGGGCTCGAAGTCGGTGGTGCAGACATGGAAGATATCGACGACAACCCCATCGCTGCGGGTGAAGAAATCGGCGGCGAGAATATTGAGGTGGCGTGCGGCGAGGGCGCAGCAGAGTTTTTCTAACAGCAGCGGCTTGTCGCGGGTGGCCAGCACCAATTCGCTGTAGCCCTTTTCGCTGTGGTCGATCCACTTGATGCAGTGGACCATGGGCGACGGGTGCTCCGCCTCGCGCTGGAGGAAATGGCGCACGGTGCGCACCTGGGTGACGATGTCGGGCGCCTGGCGGAAATCGAAGGCGGTGGCGGGCATCCGCGCGAAGTGGCTTTCGATGTCCGGATGGTAATCGGCGCGCATCAACCGCAACACCCCATCGCGCAGCGTGAGGCGGTCCGCATCTAACTGGCGCGAGTATTCCGCGCGCCCGCCGCCATCGAGGAAGCGGCGGGTGGAGGTGTAGAGTTGCAGCATCAGGCTCTCCTTCCAGCCGCTCCAGGCGTCCGGCGAGGTGCCGTTGGAATCGGCAAAGGTGAACAGAAACAGCGCGTCCAATTGACTGCGGGATTTGACGATGGCGGCAAACTCCGCAATGACCTCCAGATCTTCCAGATTGCGGGTGGTGGCGGTGCGCCAAAACGTCAGGTGGTTGTCCACCAGAAACATGATGAGCGAACGGCGCGGGCCGCGGATTTGCAGCCGGTTGCACAGGCGGGAGGCGAGCATCGCCGAGCCATCGATGTGCTCGCGGACGTTTTCGGCGCGCCCGGTATCGTGGAGAATCACCGCGAGGTAGAGTGCGTAGGGGTCGGCGATTTCGTGAAACAGGCGCCGATAGATCTCACGCTTGGGATTGGCTTCCTCGATCAGGTAGTCGAGTTGGTCGATGCAGCGGAGCGTGTGTTCGTCGGCGGTGTAGCGGTGGAAGAACTCATGTTGGACGAGGCAATCCAGCGCGCCGAATTCCGGCAGATAGCGCCCGAGGAACCCGACGCGATGCATTTCGCGCAGGGTGCGTGCCACCTCGCCCTTGCGCTCAAGGATGCCTTGGAAAGTTTCCCGGATGACTTTGGAGCAACGGAAGGGCCGGTCGATGTCCTCCCAGTGGTCTTGGACCAGCTGCCGCAGCTGCGGGCTGAGCCGCAGATGGCGCACCTGGCAGTGCTGGAACAAGCGCATCAAGCGCGGCGCGTCATCCTTGAAGATGCCCGGATGGGCCGCATGGATGCGCCCGTCGCGGGCGATGAAGCCGTCGAAGGCCTCCTGCGGCTTTTTCCTGAATGTTAGAAACGAGCGCAGTCCGCCATCCGGGCGGTGCTCCTGTTCGATTTGGAAAATCTCCATCAGCGAGCTGCTGTTTTGATAGAGATTGAGCGTGTGGCGATAGTAGTCGCGCATGAACGCCTCGGTGCGGCGTAGAATGTCGCGCTGGGGATATTCAAAGGCGGTGGAGACCACGCCTTGCAGCATCAGGGTGAGTTGGTCGGTGGGCGCCTGGGTGTGGTAGTGCAGCTCGTTGCGGACCCGGTGGAGGAAATCCACCGCGGCGTTGATTTGGCGGCAGGCGGTGGCGCTGAGGAGTCCGGCGGCGACCAGCGCGGTGAGGTCGCGGTTGCCGTGTTTGACGCGGCAGACCCGCAGCAAGGTATGATAATCGTCGAGGCCGCCGCAGCTTTCCTTCACGTTGGGTTCCTGGAGGAACACGGTGCCGGAAAATTTCTGGTGGCGGCTGCGCAACTCCTGGCGCAGAAACTCGAAAAACGCGGCCTGGCCGGTGGCGAGGCAGTCCTTGGTGAATTTGCGTTCAAACCGGGCGAACAATCCGGCGTCGCCGCTCACCAGGCGGGCATCGATGAGTGCGGATTTGAGCTGCGGCTCGCTGCTGGCGCGCGTGAGGCATTCGCCGATCGAGCCATGGCTCGGGTTGGTTTTGAGACCGAGGGCGGCTAGGGAGTCGAGGAATTGTTGGATGGCATCCTGCCGCGCGGCCGGCAGCTTGGCGGAGGCCACGCCAAGCAGGATCAGCAAGCGAATGTCAGAGCGCGGATTGAGGGTGGCACGGCCATAGCTGCCGGTTGCCACCAATGCGATGGCCGCCACCTTGTTGGCCGTCGAGCCCATGGCGGCGTCGAACAGCGCGCCGAGCAAATCGTCTAACAGCGATGCGCGGGCCCGGGCAATTGCCAAACCGCCGCCGCCGTGCTGATGGCGGTCCTGAATGCAGCGCTCGCCGGCAGCGAGGAAGCTTTTGCCCAGTGCGCTGCGTTGCTCGACGGAACCGCTGGCTTGGAGGGCGGTGGTGAGGGAATGCCGGGCACTGGCATCGGGGGGCTGGAATGAAGCCGGCATACTGGGAGGGGGGAGACCAGCATCAGCCTTGCTCGGAAAAAATCAAGCGAGGAATCAAGCGGGGAATCGAGCAAGCATCAAGCTCCCGCCAAGGGGCTCGCGGCACAACCGCGACGCGTTCCGCCGCGTTGCCGCCGCCCCTCCCGGCAATTTCCGCGCCGCGCCCGCGGGATGCGGCTCCCATCACCACCGACGTAGTTTAAGCACCCCAGCGCCGGGTCCCTTGGTTGAGGGCGTGAATCGAGCCGCCACCGGGGCAGGGGAATCGGTAAGAATGGCCCAAGGTGTCGCTGACATAGGATTTCGCCGCTGCGACTGCGGCCGGCAGGGAGGCACCGCAGGCGAGGCCGGCGGCTATTGCCGCGGAGAGGGTGCAACCGGTGCCGTGCGAGCCCGCCACCGCCAGTCGCGGCGCGGAGAAATGGAATGCCCCGCCATCGGCCACCAGCACATCGAGGCAGTCCGGGCCGTCGAGGTGTCCGCCTTTCAACAGGATGCCGGTGCCGAACATCGCCGCCAGCCGCCGGGCGGCGGGCTCCACCGCCGCTTGGTTAGGAATGGCGGCACCCAGCAGGGCTTCGGCTTCGGGAAGATTCGGGGTGATTAGCCGCGCCAATGGCAGCAGGTGGTCGCGATAGGCGTCCAGCGCCTCGGGTTCCAGCAAGGGCGCGCCGCTGGAGGCAATCATCACCGGGTCCACCACCAGCGCGAGGGCCGGGTGGGCGGCGAGCACTTCCGCCACCACCCTGACGTGCGCGGCCGAAAACAACATGCCGGTCTTCACCGCCGCCACGGGAAACGATTCCAGCAGCAGTGAGAGCTGGTCGCGCAGCAGCGCCACCGGCACGGCATGCACGGCGCGGACCACCGTGGCGGTTTCCGAGACGACGCAGGTCACTGCGGTGAGCCCGTGCACGCCGAAGTGTTGGAAGGTTTTTAAATCCGCCTGCAGCCCCGCGCCAGCGGAGCAATCCGACCCTGCGATTGTCAATGCCACTGGTGGCGCCGTTGTCATGGCCCAGTCATAGCCGAGGCCGCCGCCGCCGCCAATCCATTTTCGTGCTTGGCAGCCGCCGCATCTGGCCGGAACATCGGTGCCATGGCCGCACCGATCCGCGAATTCGAACAACTCCACGTCAGCGTGGACGACGTGATCTACATGCCAGGCCTGGAAACCAGCCCGGACAAGCCGCACCCGTTTGTCTATTTCATTTCCATCCACAATGATTCGGCCGTGGCGGTGACCATTCGCGGCCGCAAATGGGTGGTGCAGGAGGATGGCGGGGAGGTCACCGTGGTCGAAGGGTCCGGCGTGGTCGGCCAATCCCCAAGCATCAACCCGGGCGAACACTTTTCCTATAACAGTTATCATGTGGTCGCCCGCAACGCCCGCGTGTCCGGCGCGTTTTTCGGCGAAACCGCCGGGGGCGAGTGGATCTTCGCCCGCATCCCGGAGTTCCGCCTCGACGTCCCCAAGGATGCCCCCCCGATCTAACACTCATGTTCATCTACGGAAAAACCGCCACCAACGCCATCGCGGTGATGAGTTATGTCGCCGCCGCGGCGCCGCAGCGTGTCGGCTCGGCAGTCATTGCGAAAACCAGGAACATCTCGCAAGTGCTCACCGCCAAGCTGCTCACCCAGCTGGCCAGTGCCGGATTTCTCAGCGGCCAACCCGGCCCGGGCGGCGGCTATACCCTTCTCAAGAAAGCCGGGGAGATCCGGCTCATCGATATTGTCGGGTTGTTTGAGCAAATCGACGACAGCTCACGTTGTCCGTTCGGCTCGGAGTGGTGCGGCAAGCAGGAGCCCTGTCCACTGCATGACACCATCAACAAGATGACGGAGCGGAACCGCCGGTTCTTGGAGCAAACCCGCCTGTCGGTCTTCCAGAAGAAGACCGCGGCGCCCGGACCGGCGCAATCGCGGGCCAAAACCGCCGCCAAGCCCGGCAAGTGACCCGCCGCCTGAGGTGAACGACATGCCAATAACGCGAGCCATGCCCAAACGAGGCCAGACCAGGGCGGGGCAGGGGGGCATGGGCCCCCCCGGCCGGCAGACGGCCCGGCGCGTTTTGTTAGATCCGGTGGCCGGAGGAGCGGTCCGATGACTCCGGACGTTGCCACGCTGGCCTTGGCGATGTTTGCCGCGTTGTGCATCGGGGTGTCCAAGGCCGGCTTTGGTGGCATCTCGATGATCTCGGTGGTGTTGTTTGCCGAAATTTACGGGGCCCGGCTGTCCACCGGGCTGGCGTTGCCGTTGCTCATCGTCGCCGACCTCACCGTCTATCCGGCATTCCGGCGCTTCGGGTCGTGGCGGCCGGTGTGGCCGCTGCTGGTGCCCACCTCGCTCGGGCTGCTGGGCGGGTGGTTGTTGTTAGACAGGATTGACGACGCGGTGGCGCGGCGGGTGATCGGGGTGGTGGTGCTGGCGATGGTGGCGGTGCAACTCGGGCGGCGGTGGTGGCCGCTGGCCTATCAGGAGATGGCGGACTCGCGCGGGTTCGGGCGTGCGGCCGGGGTGGCGGGCGGCTTTGCCACGATGCTGGCCAATGCGGCGGGGCCGATCATCCAGTTGTTTTTGTTATCGCGGCGTTTCGACAAGATGGACTTGGTGGGGGTGGGGGCGCGGTTTTTCCTGCTGGTGAATCTGGCCAAGGTGCCGCTGAGCGCCGGCCTCGCCTTGATCAGCCCCGCGAGTTTGTTAGAAAATGTCAAGCTGCTGCCGGCCATGTGGCTTGGGGTGTGGCTTGGCGGGCGGATGTTGCACCGGGTGCCGCAACGCCTGTTCGAGTGGTTGGTGGTTGTTTTCGCGATGCTCGCCGGGCTGCGCTTGTTAGCCTAAATGAGACGGGTGCGGCCCATGGGGATGCCGCCGAGCGGCGGGGCGGCGGGGCGCGGTGTTTCAGCGTGGTGTTAGGGCCACGGTCAATGATTCGAAGCCGATCGCGCGTTGGTAGCGGGCTGTGTTTTCGACATGCTCCTGGGCATCGAGCACGGTGATTTTGGCCACGCGCGCGGTCAACGCCAGCAACAGGCAGCGCACGATCAAGCGGGCGTGTGGCGCGCCGAGGCAGAGATGGGGTCCGAAACCGAACGCAAGGTGCGGGTTGGGCTTGCGGTCGAGGCGTATTTCCTCCGCTGCGTCGAACACGGTGTCATCGAAGTTGGCCGCGGCCCAGCCAAGCGAAACCCGCCCGCCGGCCGGCACCGGCACGCCATGGACCGTGGTGTCTTGCGGGCAGACGCGCCCGATGTGGGTCAGCGGCATGAAGACGCGGAAGAATTCCTCGCTGGCCAGCACGATGCGCTTGGGGTCATCCCGCAGGTACTCCAAGGCGGCGGGGTTATGGCCGAGGTAGGCGATGATGGAGGAAATGCTGTGGATGATGGTGTCGCGGCCGCCGGCAAAGGCGAGATTGGCGAAGCCCATCATCTCCTCGCGGGTCAGCGGCCGGCCGCGGTAGCGGGCATTGACCAGCCCGCTGAAGAAATCCCCGCCCGGGGTGGCCGCGGCGCGGTCGAGCTGGGCGTGGAGGTAGTCTTCGAGCACCGTGCCTTGTTTGAAGTCGCCGCCGCTGACCTTGAACACGTGGATGCCCCAGCCGATCCAGGTGTCGGCCTCCGCCTCCGGCAAATTCAGGAGGTGGGTGAGGGCGCGGGATTGCACTGGCAGCGCAAACTCATTGACCACCTCAATGGATTGCCGGCCCAAGGCGTCGGCGAGTTTGTCCGCGATCAACGCCTCCACCTTGGCGATGACCCCGGGTTGCTTGGCGCGCTGGAAAAACGGCTCGATGATGGCGCGATACTCGGTGTGATCCGGCGGGTCGGTCTCAATGGGCAACTGGCGCATCGAGCGCACCGCTTCCTCCGACGGGATCGGCACGCGAAACGGCGCGTCCGAGCTGAACGTCATCCAATCCTTCGCTGCGGCGCGCACCTCGGCGTGGCGCAGCAACATCGGCAGCACTTCGCCCTGAAACGGACATTGGAGGACGCCGTCGCGGTTGCGGGCTTCGCGAAATGGATCACGCGGGGTTGGGTCGTCGGCCATGGCGCCGCAGTTTTGACGATTCGCCCGCGGCCATCAAGGAAAAGCCGCGGCTCACCGGTGAGACAATGGTGCGGCGTGACATCGTGCTTCTTCCGCCACACTGAGGCCTGAGGATTGAGGCCTGAGACCTGAGGCCTGACTATTTCCAATCATCCGTGCGGAACGGCAATGCCGGCAGGCCGTCCTTGTTGAACAGGTTGGCCCAGGGGTATTCCGCGGCCCAGGCGTAACGCACCGCGACGGGCTGTTGCACTTTGTCACTGATCTTGCGACCGTAGACCATTCTCAGGGCAACGCGGGCGCAGCGGGCGCCATAGCCCCACTTGTTCGGAGGATGGAGTCCGCCGCCAAGGTCGCTGCTGATGGCAATCGCCGTGTTAGGGTGAAGCCTGACATTCAAATAGTCCTGGTTCCACTCCGGGTCCTTGCCTCCCGGCCAGATGTATTGGCCGGTACCTGTCGGTGGAACGGTCGCAGGCAGGGGCGCGAACGATTGCGCACATTTTGTCACCGCATCATGGTAGTCCCACGCACAGCCGGGCCCGCTGGGTTTCTGCACGCAGATGAACGCAAAATCGCCCTGCCCCCACTCCTTGCGCCAGCTTCTGATAAGCACGCCCATCGTGGTGGACATTTCCAGTTGCGGCAATGTTGTGCCTTTGAGATCAGTGTTGCACTCGCCCTGGTCCCAGACCACGCCGCAGATGGCGTACGGAATGACCGGCTGGAGCCGCGACGCATAGAAACAACCCGGCCCACCCAAGCGTCTGGTATGCTTCCGACCCACGTCCCAGCCACACCTCGCCGACCAGAACGTCTTGCAACGTGATGGTGTTGTCCCCCTTAACGGTCAGTTCGGCCGGCGCTCCCGGTTTCAACGCGTCGAGCCGGATCATCCATTTGCCGGCTTTGTCCACTGTGCCGGCCTTGGCCTGCCCGTGAAAACTGACCGGGACTTTTTCGTCCGGCGTGCCCGTGCCCCAGACCGGAACCTGCATTTCGCGCTGCAGCACCATGTGATCGCCGAACGCGGAATCAACCTTGACCTCAGCCCCGGCTGGATTCGTCAGCACCAACATGCTAACAAAAACCAGCCGGCCCGACAGCTTTGCTAGATTCACTTTCATCATGATCATGGCAAAAAACCCCCAACGCGAAAATGGCGTCCTGACCGCTTGGTCAAGGAATTTTGTTGGGAAATCCTTGGGCCGTGCTTCGCGTCGGCGACGCCTTCGAGGTGTGCGGATTTGAGTTCACTGATATTTGAGCCTGAAAAACCCCAGGCCCACACCCGTGTCCACGGTCACGGAGCGCTGCCCGTTGAGCGTCGTGATGGTGCGGGTGGTGGCGGCCCACCCCGCGAGGTCGCCGCTTTCCTGAAGCACCCAACCCGCCGCGTCGGGCCAACTGATGACTAGCTTGCCCGGCTCCGCCGCCGGCACCATGGCGATTTTGGGCAGCGCGATGAAGCGCGCGGTGAGGGCGAGCGGCACGGCGGTGGTGAAGGTGTAGTCCGCCTGTGTGCTAACGGTGCCGCCGGCGTCCGTCCATTCGAGGAAAATGTAGCCGGGCAGCGGTTCGGCGGTGACGGTGACCGGGGTGCTGGCTTCAAAGACGCCGCCGCCGCGCACTTGGCCGGCAGTTTTCGGGTCGGCCAGGAGATCGACGCGGCTGCCGGGGGCGAAGTTGGCGACGAGTTGGCGGTTGCCGGTGATATTGAAGGTGAAGCCCGCGAGCGTGCTCACGGGCACGCCGTTTTCCGTCCAGTTCACGAACGAGAAGTCGGGCTCCATGTGATTGACTTCCATCGTGACTTTATCGCCCGGTTCGTAGGCGGGGGAATCGGCTTGCACTTCGAACTCCCCGGCGGGCTCGTGGGTCACGGTGACGGAATAGACCGGCTTGAATACCGCCACAAGGGCGCGGTCGGCGGTGACGGTGAAGCCGTAAGTGCTTGTCGCGCTGACTTTCACACCATCGACGGTCCACTTGGAGAACTTGTAGCCGGGATTGGCCGTCGCCACGACGGTGGCGTCTGTGTTCAGAGCGTAGGCACCGCCGCCATTCGTCGCGCCGGCACTCGATGGCGAGGAACTTGTCGAAATCGCCTTGGCGTCGCCCACGGCCACGAAGTTAGCCACCAGCGTGCGGGCGGCGCTGGCGGCAAACGTGTAACTTGGCGAAGTGCTCACCCCGGCGCCGCCTTCCGTCCAGTTGGCAAAGACGTAGCCGGGGTTGGGAGCGGCCACTAGCGTGACGCCCGCCGCCTGCGCATAGGTGCCGGCGCCGGTCACGGTGCCGCTGTTGGCCGGGGCCTCGCTCGCATCGATGAGGAACGTGATGGCGGTGCCAGCGACTCCGAGGGCGAATGGCCCCAGCGTGCTGGTGCTGAACGCGATGGTATGGGTGAGCGGATCCACCACTCCATCCGGCAAGGTGTGCCATGCCTCGCCGCTGAAGTGATTGACGGCGAGCGAGGTCTCATCAAAGCCCGCGGGCAGCAGCGACGCATCGTAGGAAAGAGTTAGATTCACCGCGCCCGAGTAGGTGCCGCTGAACGCGACCTCCCACACCTGCGCGGGGCCGCCTGGCGTGAGAAAGGTGAAACTGTTGAACTCGCCCGCGGCAATTCTCGTGGCGAGTTCGGCTTCATTCGCCCTTGAAAAACCGGCGAAGCACGAGCCTTCCGTGGTCACGGTTTCAAACTGGTAATCCAGTCCGCCGGGCACGCCCGCGCCGCCATTGCAGCCGCCGGTGCTGCCGGTGCCGGCAACTACTTTCGTCCCGGTGCGCACGCTGAGCAGCACTTCATGGGTGACGGTGGCGTCGGCCGCGAGGTTGCCAAGGTCCCACCGCTCCGCTCCGGCAACCCAGCGCTGCGGCGGCGTAAACTCATCCGTTCCCAGCCGCGCCGAGTAGCGCGTGGTCTGCCAGTTGTCTTCGATGGAAAGATGGACCCCCTCCGAGGGTTTGCCGCTGCCATGGTTGTCGATGCCGTTGCCTTCAATGCCATAGTAGCCGAGCTCAAAACCGCTGGCTGCCGTCTTCGCGTGCAAGCCGATGAAGTCTTCCAAGCCCGCTGTCGAACTGCCCGCGCCCACCGCCCACGCGTCCACGCCAGCCTGAGTCACGTCATAGCGATACTCGCTCAACGGGCCGGCATAGGTTCGGTTGTCATACAGCCCCCGCTGCGACTGCAGGCCGTGCAAGAGTTGGAACAACTGCAGGTTGGAAATAGCGGCGGCGGGAGCGCTGATGTTCTTGATCGTATAAGTCTGCTTCAACACATAGCGGCTGCTCATCAACGAGGCTCCGGTGCCGCCAGCCGAGGCGGGTGCGCCGCCCATTGGCGTGCCGGTCACCGTGTCTAACATTTCATAGCGCAGCGTGATCTGCAGATCCGCGTTGGCGATCACCGATTCGGCGATCGGCAGACCATCCGCGTTCAACACTCCGGTTAGAGTGATCGGCGCGACCACATGGAAAGTCGAGTTGGTGACCCAATCCGGGTAACTGAAGTTTGGCTCCAGCCACTGCGGTGTGACCGTCCCGCCGCCGGTGGTGTAGCCGACGGCCGCGCCCCATTCGCCGGACAGATACTCGCGGCCCTCGAAGCCGGGGGTGTTGTCCAACAGGAAGTCGGAGTAGCCGAAATTGGTGAGCGTGATGTTCCAATTCGGATTGGCCAGGACGAGTTGCGCCGGCGCATGGCCGGCCGACCCGGTGAGCACCGCCACCGCGAGCGCGGCGACGGCCGGATGAAATGCCTGCAGGAGGCTGCTATGGTGTCTTTTCGGGTTCATCTGGATTGGCGGTTGAGCTTGATTTGGGATGAAACAACCAACGGGCACCCATACTGCGGGGATTTTGGATGCGCAAGACGGAAAAACCGGGGCAATTGGGTAGGGCTTGGCGCCTCCCGTCACGCGTGAGCCGAAGGCGCGGACTTCGCATTCCGGCACCTGCGCTGCAAGCAGGCGGCGCACGATAGCCAACGGCCCTGCTGCGAGATCAATCATTGCGTGCCTGGAGTGAACTGCTCAAGATTGCCCGTGTTGACATTCTCGAGGCGTTCAACCAGGACGGAACCCTGAACGTCATTGCTGACATGCCCGAAGATGTTCGTCGGGCAAGGCGCTGCCAAACGAATTTGCCGAACTGGCCGAAAAGTTTCTGTTCGATGAATTCAATTTCCAAGTGTCCCTGCTGCACTGCCGCATGAGCGCCAGATATTCCACGCACCATGAATATCCAATCCACTAAATTCCAACAAATGCACCAGCCTTGACCCCACCCACTGACCGCCGCTCAAAATTCAGCGAGGCTCTGCTTGCCTTTTCGTGCCGCAATCCAACGCCACGCCGACAGCATCAGTGAACCTGTCGAAATCAGCTATGTTAACTGACAAACTCCGCTATTGCGCGGAACACGGGAACATCGGCATGGATCTAGGTCATGATGATTCTTCTGTGAATGGGTTGATGACGCGCAACCCGAGGCGGCTAAAATCTTTCGCATTCCTGGAGACAAGGGTGAGGTCGTGTTCCAAGGCCGTGGCAGCCAACAGCCCGTCCACTTGGGGCAGGGCGCGAATCGCACTGAGGCGCCCCCAACACAAGGCCTCCTCGATGCCGACACTCAGAATCCTTCCTGAAAACGCATCCCGCGTCTCCGCGAGCCACCGCTCGAGCACTTCTGCGGTAGGCGCATCCCTTCCGCGCAGCATGTCGATACCCCGCCTCACCTCTCCCAGCACCATTACGCTCAAAAACAACGGCTCCCCCCTTACCGATTCCCACCACTTCAGCACTTTTTCGGATGCCTTATGCCTTGGTTTCCGCAGCTCGCTGAGGATGTTCGTATCGATCAAATACCCGTTCATTCGTCATCGAAAAGGTGTTGGTTGCTGGCCCGATCCGGCAAGGAACGATCTCTCTGAAAGATCGAGTCGTCCCCCACATCCGGGAAATTCGACAGGTGTTCCCAAAACTTCAGGTTCCCATTCTCATGCATCAACACTTCACGCAGAATCCGCCGGTGCTCTTCCTCCACCGATACGCCGTGCTCGCCTGCCCGTTTCTTCAGGTGCCGAACCAACTCACTCTCCAGATTCCTGACCAGCAACTGTGCCATGCGGAAATCCTCGGATAGCAATGATAGCGAGTCAAGCAGGGAATATCACCGTTTTGAAGAAGGAGGTTGATTGTGTCGTTGCTGAGGGTACGGTTTGCGGGTGCGGTCATGGTTGGTGTCATGGTTAGATTTTGACACCTCCATTGTCCAGCCACGGCCGGACACCAACAAGCCCGGATTTTGGGGCCAGGAGGGGGCGGCGCCCGGCCATTTGGCCGATTCCGCTACGCTGCATCGGTCAAATGGCCGGGTTGCTGGTGTTTCGGACTTTTACAGAAGAGATGTTGCACGCGCCTATATTATCCGCCGGCAGTTTGAGGCCGTCGTCATGCGGATGGCTGGAGTCTTGGAAACCGGCAAGGTGCTGTCGTCAGGTCAAATTCTTCGGCTTGCGCTTTGGGTCTTGTCGTCTTGGGTCTGAGGCGGAGCCTCGCTGTTTTATATTCTAACCTCAGTGGCCCCCAATGCTGAATAGTCGCACGGAGCGCAGGAAATAACGATGATTTGAAGGCCGCGAATCGCCGCGAGATCGAGCATGCGCTGGAGGGATTGGATGCGTTCGGGGTCGGTGTAGGCGAAGGCGTCATCGAAGAGGATGGGCAGGCAGCCGTCGTGGTCGGCGGCGAGGATTTCGGCCAGGGCGAGGCGGGTGGCGGCGGCGACCTGTTCTTTGGCGCCGCCGCTGAGGGTGGCGAAACTGAAGGCGGGGTCGCCGGGGCGGATGAGGTCGAGACCTTGGATGCCGGTGTCTGCTAGATTGAGCCGCACAGCGGCGCCGGGGCCGAAGATGCATTGGAGGTAGCCGGAGATGCGGTCGGCGAGGGGCTGGACGAGGGAGCGGTCGATGGCTTCGCGGGACGAGGAGAAGAGTAGGTGGAGTTTGGCGATGGCTTTGGCGCGGCGGTGTTCGGAGGTGTGGAGCTCACGGGCGGCTTCTAGCCTGGCCAGGGCATGACTTAGATCCGCATCGGGGTCAGTGCTGCCGTCGAGAGTGAGGCGGTCACGGGCAATGAGGCGTTGGTTTTCGGCATCGCGGCGGCGGGTTTGCTGCTGGGTGATGGCGCGTTGAAAACGGGCGAGCTCGTCTGTCAGGGTGGCGGGCGCGAGGGCGGCGAGGGCCAGGCGGGTGGCGGCGAGTTTTTCGTTGGTTTGCGCTTCGTCTTCCCGGGCTTGGGCGAGGGCGTTGAGTCGGGCGGTGGCGTCACCGTGGGTATCTTCGAGGACTTTGATGCGCGTTTCGACATCGCGCAGCGCTTGGCGGGTGGTGGCAAGTTGATCGCGGTGGCATTGGAGTGCCTGGGTGGCGGCTTCCAAGCGGGAGCGGAGTTGCTCGGCACTGCGGCGGGTGATGATCTCGGCGTTTTCCGCTTGGCTGAGTTGTTGCCGGGTGGTGGCCAGCAACGCGCGTGCCAGCGGGAGATTCGCTGGAGATGATAGATCGGGGTCGTAGCCGAGGGCTTCCTGTCGGCGCTGGAGTTCCGCGGTGGCAGCGTCGAGCGCAGTGGCGGCGGCCGCCAGTTCGGTGGCGAGCGATTCGCCACCGAGCGCTTTGCAACGGGTTTCGAGCTGGGCGATTTGTTGTTCGAGGGCTTGGCGTTGTTCGAGGACGGTGGCGGCGTGGTCGAGGTCGCGGAGGGTGTGGCGAGCGAGGGCGGCAGAGAAGGCACGATGCGCGGATTCGGAACGGGAGCAGGCTTCGGATAGGGAAGTGCCGCCGCCTGGGCGGATGCGCAGGCGGGTGGCGCTGCCGATGGCGAGCTCGCCGACGTCAGTGAGGATTCGGGACTCGGTTGTGGTTAGAGGCTGGCCATCGAGGGTGACGGTGGTGTCGGTGGTGAGCAGTTCGATGCCGGTTGCCATCGCCTCCAGGGTGGCGGTGGCTTGGGCGGTTTCGCGTTCCAGCCTGCGCAGGGATGTTAGGTCCTTGGCGCTGAGGAGCGGGAGTTGGGCCAGGGTGGCGCGAACGGTGGTGAGTTCGGCACGGATGGTTTCGGCTTCGGCAGAGCGGGTGGCGAGGCGTTGATGGGCGTCGGATTTCTCAAAGCAGGCGAGACTGGCCGTGGCGAGATCGTGATGGAGGCGGGCTTGGCGGACGGCTTCGGCTGCCTGCCGTTGGAAATTGTCGGCGGTTTGGCTGGTGGTGCGGGCGCTTAGTTCGTTGTCCGTGAGGGTGCTTTGTTTTTCCTCGGCGGGCAGCAATGCTTGGCGGGCGGCGGTGGCCTGTGCGTGGAGGCCGAGGATGTTCGCGTGGTCCTTGGCGAGTTGTTCGCGCGAGGCGGTGGCGGATTCAAAGGCTCTGAGTTGGGTTTCCTCGTGGCGCTGCAGTTCCGCGGCCCGGGTGAGGTTGGCCTCGGTGGCGGTCAGTTGCACGCGCAGGGCGGGCAGCACGGCATCGACGGCGGCAATCTCATTTTCGGCGCGGGCGTGGTCGGTGACGGCTTGTTCGAGGCGGGCGGCGGTTTCCTGGGTGCGTTGGTGAGCGGCTTCGGCCTCGACGAGTTGGGCGCGGGCGAGTTCGGGTTTGGAGTTGGCTTTGGGTTTGCCGGTGGCGGTGAAGAGGTCGTCGTAGGTGGCAGCGATGCGCAAACCGACGCGCTGGTCGGTGGCGGACTGCATCACGGCGGCGATGCCGTCTTTTTGCAGGCGCTGGACGAGGGTGTCCTTGTGGGCGCTGGCGTGGTCGGCGGGATCCTGGCCGGAGCTGCCTTGCCAAACCCATAGGTGGGACCAGGTGGCGGCGAGTTGTCCGGCATTGGCACGGCCGCCGGATTCCGTCTTGAGAATTTCCGTGAGTTTGGTGTCGGCTTCTTCGTCCTTGAGGGTGGCCATGCCGGTTCCGCTGAGGCGGGTGCTGCCTTTGGTGGCGGCGAAGCGTTTTTCGAGTTCCCAGCGGACCCCGGCGGCTTCGAAAGTAAGCAGCACTTCCGGGTCGCCGCCCAGATGGGTGGAAACCATTTCTTTTTGGATGCCGCCACCGGTTTTTGCGCGGAGAAAAAGGGCGCGGTGGGCGGCTTCGGCGAGGGTGCTCTTGCCGGATTCGTTAGGTCCGCCGATGAGGTTGCGCGACGGGTCGAACGTCACCGTGAGGTCCTTGTGGACCCGGTAGTTGCGAACGGTGAGGGAAATGAGGCGCATCGGGTGACAATCGGTTAGGCGAGGCAGGCGGCGTGGAGTTCACGCAGGGCGAGGCGGCTGATGGCGGCATCTTCGCTGTCCCCGGCGAGGTCGGAAACAAGTTGGTTGGCGACGGCTGCGATGAGCGGGTCTTGCGCCCGCTGGGTCAGCGCGGTGATTTCCTCCTTGGAGGGCGCGATGGCGGCGCGGTGATCGAGTTTCAGGCGGACGAGGCGGGATTCCCAGGATTCGAGGGTTTTTTCCAAGCGTCCGGAGGCCTCGATGCCGAGCGAGCCTTCGAGTGAAAGGGACAGCAGATGCTCGTCGCAGCGCTGGCCGATGGTCTCGTCGAGCCGGGCGGCGAACAGATCGAGGCTGGCGTCGTCGGAGAAACGCCACGCCAGTTCCTTCCAGAGAAACCGGCTGCTGGGGATCTTTTCCACCACTGGCGCGGCTCCGCGGGAAAGCGTGACCTTGAGCACGTTTCCGGGGTCGTTGCCTTCGCCTTTTGGAAAGCGGTCAATCTCCGGCGTGCCGCTATACCAAGCCATTGGGCCGACCTGCTTGGTGCCGTGCCAATCGCCGAGCGCGATGTAGTCGATGGCAGCGGCCGGGAGACTGGATAGGTCGATCCAATTGACCACTGTGGACGCCCCCTCTTCATCCTCCTGCACCGACCCAAACCCTTGGATGGTGCCATGCGCCAGCACAATGCGGGGCAGATGAGCCGGCACGCCGGGATCCTCCACGGCGGAACGAATCCATGCGGTGGGATCGCCCGGTTCGAAGCGGCGCAGCAAAGGGGCGGGGAAGATGACCGCGGTTTCGAGTATCACGGGTTCCGGTGTGAGCAAGACCCGGAGGTTGGGCGCGAGTTGCTGTTGCTCGCGGAGGAAAAACTCCTGCGCCCAAATCGACCCGGGGCCGGCGTGATCGTGGTTGCCGGGGATGACCAGCACCGGGACTTGCAACGTGCCGATGGCGGCGCAGGCGGCGGAAACCGTCGCTTTGGTGGCGTGGGACGAATCGAACATGTCGCCGGCGACCAGGACGCAGGCGGCATCCGAAGATTTCACGAGATCCGCGAGGCGTAGGATGGCATGCAGACGCTCCTGCTGCAGGCGGTGCCGCTTTGCGTCGTCGCGGACAGAGGCAAAGGGTTTGCCAAGCTGCCAGTCAGCGGTGTGAAGGAAAACGACGCTCATGGGGATATTTATCGAACACCGCGAGTCTGGAAGAAAGGACGGCCCCCCGCAATGATGGATATTTCTGTTAAGATGTCGAGAGCGGAGCGGTCTTCGGTTCCGGGGGCGGAATCTTCTTTGTAGAGCTCATCAAGCGCGCCTTGATTTAACACCACGCATGGCGGTTCCAAGCTGTCGGCACCGAGTCCCCGACAATCTCCCGCAGCCCTCGCGAATTCAAAGACCTTGTGGCGGGGCTCGGTGTGGGAGATCGCCACTCAGCGCGCCGCCCGCAGCCCTCGCGAATTCAAAGACCTTGTGGCGGCATAGCGGACACCGGCTGGACATGCTGGCCGCCGTCAGGAAAGCAGCCACGCCACAGGTGGAACACCGGGCGCCCCACCCGGCGGACGTGCCGGAAACCCTCGCGTCGATCACGGCCGCAGGGGCGCAACTCGGGTGGCAACCCCGGATTTTCTTCCCGGACGGGCCGGATTCCTGACCGCCGCCGCCCACGGATGCCCCGCCACAAAAACCGCCGCCGCTTTACACTTTTCGGGGGTTTCCTTTACTAACTTTACACCTCTGTTAGAGTGCCAAAACCCCATCCGTCGGACATGCCGTAAACGCCTCTATTCCTTATGGCTGTACGCATTCAGCTCGAATTGCCCCCTCGGAAACCGACCGTTTTCTAGCAGTTTTCGGCGTGAAAAAAGTGTAAAGCTGAAAAAACACCTTTCACATGATTCGGATGGGGGTGGGGAGACCCGAGGACTTTGTCGCCCCGCTTAATAGATTTCCTGTTCACAATCAACGGGTTACGAATGCGTCAGACGAGCAATTTGTCACCATTTTCTACGGAATTCTAGTAGTTATAGATGTTAGAGGTCTGTTGGAATTCTGATTTCCCGGCGCATGTTCTCACAAGCCTGTAGCGTGACCACCTGGGTCAGGCGACGGCCTCGGCTTCGGCCAGGGCGGCGGCGGCCAGGGCGGCGGCAAAGCGGGCCGGGGTCAACTCGGCGGCTTGTTCCGGGGTGGCATTGTGCGGCAGGCGCTTGATCACCTCGGTCAGATACATCTCGGGATCCAAGTCATGCACCCGGCAGTTGGCCAGCAGCGTGTAGAACGAGGCGTTGTTGGATCCGGCCTCCAGGCTGCCGAAAAACATCCAGTTGCGCATTTCAAGTTTGGAAGCGCGGATCAAATTTTCGACGCTGTTATGCCGCGTCCAAGTTTATGCCGCGTGCAAAACCCGGAGGCTGGTATTGCTGTAGTTTGTCACTCCGTTCCGCAGTCACACGCGGCATAATCAAAGGCTCTCCAAGAAGGCAAGCAGTTGATCGGTCGGGTGA